>NZ_JAPSJA010000016.1 GCF_031178525.1 Microbacterium sp. | reverse complement strand
GTGTCGGCTCGCCCGAGCAGCCGGCGAGCGCGACGGCACTGAGCGCGAGGGCGGACAGGAATGCTGCGGAGCGAAGACGCACGAAGATACCTCGATCGTTGTGGGGGTCGTCCCATCCTGCCCCATGCTGCCGACGAACGTCCTGAGCATCACCCGGACAGGTGCACACCCGAGGCATGCTCCCGGCGGAATGGACACCGCGATAACCTCGGATGATGACCTCTGCGGACTCCGTGACCCCGGAACCCGATGAGACGGCCCCCGAGGAGGACCCGAGCCGACCGAGCTGGTTCTACACCGTCGGACGCCTCGCCCTCGCTCCGCTGGCCCGCGCGATCTACCGCCCCCATGTCGAGGGCAAGGCGAACATCCCACGCGACGGCAGCGTCATCTTCGCCAGCAACCACCTGTCGTTCATCGACTCGATCGCGATCCCCGTCGCGGTCGCCCCTCGTCCCGTGCACTTCCTGGCGAAATCGTCGTACTTCGAAGGCACCGGCTTCAAGGGCTGGCTGTCGAAGTCGCTGTTCACGGCGGTCGGCGCCATCCCCGTGCGCCGCGGCGCCGGGCAGGCCGCGCTCGACGCCCTGGACCAGCAGCGTCAGATCCTGGAGACGGGCGCCGCGGTGGCGCTGTACCCCGAGGGGACGCGCTCGCTCGACGGCCGCCTGTACAAGGGCCGCACGGGAGTGGCGTTCCTCGCCCTGCAGACCGGAGCGCCCGTTGTGCCGGTGGGTCTCACAGGCACCGACCGCGTCATGCCGGTCGGAGCGAAGTTCCCGACGACCAAGGAGCGCGTGACGATCCGCTTCGGCGCTCCGCTCGACCTCTCGCACCACGGCCCTGCCAGCTCGGGCAAGGCCCGCCGCACCGCGACCGACGAGATCATGGCCGCGATCCACGCGCTCTCGGGCCAGGAGCTCGCGAACGCCTACAACGAGTCTCCCGCGCAGTCGCCGATCGAGAAGATCCGGCGCGCGCTGCCGCACGAGCGCCGCTAGCCGCCGTCAGCCGACGGCGACGGTCGCCTCGTGCGTCACGGGGAAGTTGACCGAGCGGGCGATGAAGCACCAGTCGTGCGCGGTCCTGTGCGCGGCCTCGGCGGCCTCGACCATCGACGCCTCCGCGACCGTCACCCGCGGGTGCAGCACGACCTGCTCGAACCGGGCGCTGCTGCTGCCGTCCTCCCGCAGCAGGCCCGTCGCCTCGTCGACGTACGACGTCACGACCACTCCGGCCTGCACGCACGCGTGGAGATACGACAGCAGGTGGCACTCCGACAGCGCCGCCACGAGCAGGTCCTCTGGATTCCAGCGCTCGGGGTCGCCGCGGAACGGCTTGTCCGACGACGCCAGCACCACGGGCTTGCCCGCGACCTCCAGGGTCACGTCGCGCGAGTAGTCGCGGTAGCCGCTCGTTCCCGAGCCGAGGTTTCCGGTCCAGGTCGCAGTCAGGGCGTAGCGGTGCTCTCGGTTCATGGCGCCAGTCTGCCACCGCGCGAGCAGCGCGATCCGCGTCGTTAGGCTGAGAAGGTGGCTCAGACTTTCACCGTGCAGGATGCCGTAGAGCTCGCCGTCGTCGAGCGGGGTGGCTTCGTGGAATCGCGTCACGCGGGTTCCGCGATCGTCCTCTCCCCCGCCGGCGACGTCGTGACGCGCCTCGGGAACCCGGACGCGCCGATCCTGCCCCGCTCATCGCTCAAGCCGCTCCAGGCCGTGGCCGTCGTCACGGCCGGCGCGGCGCTCGAGGGCGAGCATCTGGCGTTGGCGACGGCGAGCCACATGGGCACCGATCGGCACGCCGCGCTGGTGCGGGACGTCCTGTCCGCCGCGGGGCTCACGGAGGATCACCTCGCCTGTCCCACGAGCTGGCCGACCGACACCGCCACACGCGACGCGATGGTGCGCGACCACCTCGAGCCCGCCGCCATCCGGCACAACTGCTCGGGCAAGCACGCCGCGATGCTCGCCGCGTGCGTCGCGACCGGATGGGACGTGGCGGGGTACCTCGACCCGGCCCATCCGCTGCAGACGCACATCCGCGAGGTCGTCGAGCGCCTGACCGGAGAGAAGGTCACGGCGACCGTGATCGACGGATGCGGCGCGCCCGTGCACGCCCTTCCGCTCACGAGCCTCGCCCGCGGCATCCACCGCGTCGGCACGTCGTCCGAGCGCTCGCCGTTCGCGCTGCACCGCGTCGCCGGCGCGCTCGTGCGGGCCGTGCGCGACAACCCGTGGGTGATCGACGGGCCCGGTGGCGGCGACACGCTCGCGATCGAGCGCTTCGGCGTGTTCTCGAAGCTCGGCGCCGAGGGGGTGCAGATCATGGTGGCTCCCGACGGCACGACGGTCGCGCTCAAGATGCTCGACGGGTCGCTGCGCGCCGCCCCGCTCGTGGCCCTGCAGCTGCTCGCGAATGCCGGCGCGCTGCCGGCCGGCGAGGTGGCCGACGCCGCGGCGCACCCCGTCTACGCGGTGCAGGGCGGCGGGCGCGAGGTCGGGCGCATCCGCGCGACCGTCTGAGGCCTCGCTGCGGTCGCCCCATGGATCACGACGCGCTCGCCCGCAGCTTCGTCGAGGCGCACTTCCCCTCGGCGGACGCGGCCGTCCTCGCCGGCAGCACCGCCCGCGGCGAGCGCACCGCGACGAGTGACATCGACCTGCTCGTGCTCGGCCCCGGCGAGATGTTCGAGGCCGGCGAGGACAGCCGCGCAGCCACCTTCGCGTTCGAGGGCGAGGTGTTCGAGGTCTTCGCGTACACGCCGGGCGCCTTCGACCGGTGGGTGGAGAAAGAGCTCGGGCGGCACCGGCCGCTCCTGCTCAACATGCTGATCGAGGGGCGGCCGGTGAGGACAGGGGCGCTGCTCGCACAGCTGCGGACGCGGTGGGGTCCCGTGCGGGACGCTGGCCCCCAGGTGGATGCACACGAACTGGACGTGCGCCGCTACCTCGTGACCGACGTGCTGGACGACCTGCGCGATGCGGCCGATCCGCTCGAGCGGCGCGTCCTCGCCGTGCTGCTGTTCGAGCGCCTGGGCGAGCTGCTGCTCCTGTCGCACGGCGAGTGGATCGCGGCCGGCAAGCACCTGCCGCGCCGACTGCGCGCGTGGGATCGTGTGCGCGCCGAGCGGCTCGCCGCTCCCCTGCTCGCGGACGATCCGACCGGACTGGTGATCGCGGCCGAGACCGAGCTCGAGACGCTCGGCGGCAGGCTTCGCGAGGGCTTCACCCGCTGACTCAGGCGGCGGGGATCACCCGGACGCCCGCCGCGACGAGGTCGCGCATCGCAGGGAGGTCGGGGGTGCCGTCGGCGATCACGCCCGCGACCTCGTCGAGCGGCAGTACCGCGAACCGCGAGGCGGCCCCCAGCTTCTCGTCGCTCGCCAGCACGTAGGTGTCGGCCGCGCGGGCAGCGAGCGCGCGCTTCATGGCGGCCTCATCCGGATGCCCGGTCGTCAGTCCGGCCGTCGCGTGCACGCCGGTCACGCCGAGGAAGAACACGTCCGCACTGATTCTGCTCGCGGCCTCGACCGCGGCTGCCCCGCTCGTGACCGCCGAGTGCTTGAAGAGCTGCCCCCCGATCAGGAAGACCTCCGCCGCGTGCTCCAGCAGCGCCGCCGCGATCGTCGGGCTGTGCGTCACGATCGTGCACGAGAACGTGCGCGGCAGCGCCTCGACCATGGCCAGCGCGGTCGTGCCTCCGTCGAGGATGACCGTCGCACCCGGCTCGATCAGCGCCACGGCGGCCGCGGCGACGCGGCGCTTGCTGTCGGGCGCCACCGCCGTGCGTGCGGCGTAATCCGCCACGGCGGGCGACGCCGGCAGCGCTCCGCCGTACACGCGCACGGCGAGGCCGGCGGCGTCGAGCTCGCGCAGGTCGCGACGAATGCTGTCCTCCGACAGTCCGAGCTCCGTCGCGATCTCCTTCGCGACGATGCGGCCGTCTCGCTGCAGTCGTTCGAGCAGCAGTTCCTTGCGCGCAGCGGCAAGCATTCCGACTCCTTCACGTTCTTGCACGTTCTTGCTGTATTGTACCCGTTATGACGAAACCACTTCTCATTCTCATCGCCGGCCCCTACGCCTCGGGAACCGGCGGCGATCCCGCCCTCATGGCCCGCAACCTGGCCCGTCTCGAGGAGGCCGCGTGGCCGATCTTCCAGGCCGGCCACATCCCGATGATCGGCGAATGGGTCGCGCTGCCCGTCCTGTCGAGCGCGGGCGCCAGCGGCCCGACCGATCCCCTCGCGGCTGAGGTCATGTACCCGACCGCCGAGCGCCTGCTGCAGCACTGCGACGCGGTGCTGCGCCTGCCCGGCGACTCGCGCGGCGCGGATCAGGACGTCGCCATCGCGCGCGAACGCGGCATCCCCGTGTACTTCTCCCTGGAGGAGATCCCCGCGCAGGCGCCGGTCGGCTAACTCGACCCGCCGGGCAGCCGTCGCCAGAGCGCCTTGACCGCCTCGATCACGAGGAACAGCGCGATCGCGAGGCCGAACGGCACCAGCCACGCCCACAGTGGCAGGGGCGTCGACTCGAACAGAGCGTTCATGAACGGCACGTAGCAGTAGATCAGCTGCAGCACGATCAGGGCGAGGGCCGACCACCACACCACACGGTTGCCGCGCAGCGCGTCGACGCTGAAACTCGAGTGCGACAGGATCCGGCAGTTGAAGAGGAACGCCAGCTGCCCGAGCGCCAGCATGAGCACGGCCTCGGTGCGGGCGAGGTTCAGCTCGTCGCCGCGGGCGAGCGCGGCATAGAACACCCACAGTGTGGCGCCGCCGATCAGCAGCGACACGACGAGCACCAGCATCAGCTCCCGCACGGAGATGATGGATCCGCCGGGCCGGCGGGGCGGACGGGACATGATCCCCCGCTCCGCCGGCTCGTACGCGAGCGCCAGGGACAGCGTCACGGCCGTGATCATGTTGACCCACAGCACCTGCACCGGGGTGAGCGGCAGCGAGAGACCGAACACGATCGCGATCAGGATCACGAGCGACTGCGCGCCGTTCGTCGGCAGCAGGAAGACGACGGACTTGCGCAGATTGTCGTAGATGCGCCGGCCCTCGCGGATCGCCGACCGGATGGTCGCGAAGTTGTCGTCGGCGAGCACGATCTCGGCGGCCTCCTTCGTCGCCTCCGTGCCCTTGATGCCCATGGCGATGCCCACGCTGGCCCGCGTCAATGCGGGTGCGTCGTTCACACCGTCCCCGGTCATGGCCACCACCTCGTCGTGGGCCTGCAGGGCGCGCACGATCCGGATCTTGTGCTCGGGGCTCGTGCGCGCGTACACGTCCACGTCGCGCACGACCGCGGTGAGCTGATCCTGCGTCATCGCCTCCAGTTCGGCTCCCGTCAGCACGGGGGCGTCCGGCTCGGAGACGATCCCGATCTCGTGCGCGATCGCGAGCGCCGTGCCGGCATGGTCGCCCGTGATCATCTTCACGCGCACGCCCGCCGTGTGACAGTCGCTGATCGCGTCGATGACCTCGGGGCGGGGCGGATCGACGATGCCGAACAGACCGAGGAATTCGAGGTCCCACAGGTCGTCGAGGGAGACATCGCCCCCGGTGGACGGGTCGGTGACGCGTGCCGCCGCCAGCACGCGCAGGCCCTCGGCGCTCAGCGCGTCGACAGCGGCGATCCACCGGGCGAGGTCGAGTGGGACGCCGCCGAGCTGCGTCGTGGAGCGGTCGAGAAGGCGATCCGGTGCGCCCTTGACGAGGAGGACGCGGTCGCCCTCCACGTCCGCGTTCACTGTCGCCATGAGCTTGTTCGCCGAGTCGAACGGCAGCACCGCGACGCGGGTGAAACCGGCACCATCGATGCCGCCCTTCATCGCGGCGACCTTCAGGGCGCCCTCGGTGGGCTCGCCGACGAGCTGCCAGTGCTCGCCGGCGCGCTGGATGTAGGCGTCGTTGCACAGGGACGCGACTATCAGGAGGGCCCGCACGTCGTCGCCCGTCGGCTCCCGACCGTCGCCGGCCGGGGAGATCCAGCCCTCCGGCGTGTAGCCGAGGCCCTCGACCTCGTACGACGCGAGCGGTGTGACGATCCGCCGCACGGTCATCTCGTTCGTCGTGAGCGTGCCCGTCTTGTCCGAGCACACGGTGGTCACGGATCCGAGGGCCTCGACCGCGGGCAGCTTGCGCGTGATGGCATTGCGCCGCGCCATCTGCTGCACGCCGATCGCGAGAGTGATGGTCACCAGCGCCGGAAGACCCTCCGGGATCGCCGCGACCGCGAAGCCGATCGTCGCCGAGACCAGCTCGCCGAACGGCATTCCGTGCAGGAAGCGCCCGATCAGCAGCATGACCGTCGCCATGCCCAGGATCACGAGGGTCAGCACCCGGCCGAACGCGTCGAGCTGCTTCGTGAGCGGCGTGTCGAGCGAGCCGGCCTCGCCGACCAGGGCCTGGATGGTGCCGATCTCCGTGGATGCGCCGGTGCCCGTCACGACCGCGCGCGCCTGTCCGGCGGAAACGATCGTCCCCGAGAACAGCATCGACGCGCGATCCCCCACCCCGGCCGATGGCAGCACGGGCGCGACCGACTTCGACGACGGCACCGACTCCCCCGTGAGCGCCGCCTCGTCCACGCGCAGCTGCGTCGCGGAGACCAGCCGCATGTCCGCCGGCACCTTGTCACCGGGCGCGACGCGCACGATGTCGCCGGGCACCAGCTCGGCGGCCGGCAGCACGTGCCATTCGCCGTCGCGCCGCACCTGCGCGACCGAGGACAACATGCCGCGGATCCCCGCGAGCGCCTTCTCCGCCCGCCCCTCCTGCACGTAGCCGATCACGGCGTTGATGACCGCGACGACCATGATCACGCCGAAATCCAGCCAGTCGGCCATGACGGCCTTCACCGCCGCCGCCGCCAGCAGGATGTAGATCAGCGTGTCGTTGAAGTGCGACAGGAAGCGCACGATCGCGGGCTTGCGCTTCGCCTCGGGCAGCTCGTTCGCACCGAACCGCTCCGCCCGCTCGGCGACCTCCGCCTGCGACAGCCCGGACGCGCGCGTCTGCAGGTGGTCGACGACGTCCTCGGGCGTCGCGGCCCACGGCGCGTACGCGGCGCGGGGACTCGCGACGGACGCTGCTTCCCCGCTCACGGAATCGGCAACCCGGTCGCTCGTATCCATTGTCCGCCTCGCCCTTTCGACAGGGCCGTGCGCCGACCGCTGCTGCGCGTGCTCTGCCGTCATCCTTTCCGCACGCGCGCGGCGATGTCAACCGAGTCACCGGCCACCGTCCTCGCGGATCAGGGCAGCACGACGCGTTCGGGCGGGAGCCCGTCGCGCACCACCCAGGCGCGGGACGCCCGGGTGCGCGCGTAGGGCGGCAACTCGCGCTCGCCCGCGAGAGTCCGCAGCTCGGTCGCGCAGTCGGCGCCCACCACGAGCGGCGCGACCGCCCGCAGCTCCTGCAGCAGGCCCCACTGCCGCTGCCACGCATCGCCGTCGCCGACCAGCACGAGGCGCTCGCCCGCGCGGTCGAGGGCAGCCAGGCGCGTGCCGGGCGGCACGTCGTCCACCACGATCACACGCACGTCTGCGGGCCACGCAGCCGCGAGCTGTTCGCTGCGTCGCCGTGCCGCGCGCAGCACCATCCCGGTGAGGGCCGTCTGCGGCTCCCAGCGCGCCGGTCCCGGCGCATCCGTCGGCACCGCCGGCACGGGCCGTGCGGCATGCACGAACTGCACCTCGAGCCCGTCGAGCACCGCCCGGCCCGGCGGCCGGCGAGCATCGAACGTCACGCCGTCGCCGCCTGCTGCGGCGTGCTCGGCGCGGCCGGGCAGCGCGAGCAGCGCGCGACGCGGCAGAAGGTCGGCGAAGCGCAGCACCGCTCCGCTCAGTCGCGCGGCCGTGAGCACGAGCGTCGTGCCGGTCTCGCCCGCGTCGCGCACGATCGCCTCGATGCGCTCGGCCGCGGCCTGGGCATACTCCGCCGGCAGGCGCGCGAGCATGGCGTCGACGTCGTCGATCACCACCACGGCGGGGCGCACGCGATCGATGAACTCCAGCGCGTCCCAGGCCCCCTCCGCGTCGCGGGGCACGACCACCGCGTCGGGGCGCGCGGCCACCACCAGGGCGGCCACCGTCGACCGGCCCGAGCCGCCGCCGCCCACGACCATGAGCCCGCGATCCGCTCCCGGGGTCAGCAGCACGGGCGATCGCCGCTGGCGGACGGGCTCGTCCGCCACGCCGAGCAGGATCGCCCCGCTCCCGGGATTCCCGACGAGCGCCGAGGCCTCTTCCGCCGTGATGCGCCGCGGAAGCGGCGGCAGCCAGGGCGCGGGGCGGCGATCGCGACCGGCGAAGCGCGTCGCGGCCGCCGCCACGTCGGACGGCGCGGACAGGGCGATGCGCGTCAGCCGCGCGCGGGCGTCGCCCGCACGCCGGATCCAGGCAAGGCCTCGACCGTCCGGCCCACCGGGCAGCGACGCGGCCTCGTCGGAGCCGAGAAGCGCCCGGCTCTCCGCGGCTTCCGCCACGCGCAGCCCGATGCGCAGCGGGCAGTTCGCCACCAGCGCGTCGCGCAGCACGCCGCCCGCCCGCTGGGTGCCGAGCACGAGATGCATGCCGAGCGCCCGCCCGCGGGCGGCCACGTCCGTGAAGAGCGCGTGCAGATCCGGGTGCTCCTGCAGCAGCGCGGCGAACTCGTCCACGACGATCACCAGCCGCGGCAGATCCGCCCACGGGTCCGACACATCGCGGGCGCCCGCTGCCGCGAGCGATCCCTCCCGCGCACGCAGCTCGGCGCGCAGGCTCTCGACCGCCCGCCGCGCGCCGCCGTCGTCGAGGTCGGTGATCACGCCCACCACGTGGGGCAGGCGCGCCAGCGGTGCGAAGGCTGTGCCGCCCTTGAAGTCCGCGAGGAGGAACTGCACGCGCTCGGGCGGCAGCGTCGCTGCCAGCGACGCGACCCAGGTCACGAGCAACTCGGACTTGCCGCTGCCCGTCACGCCCACCACCACGGCGTGCGGTCCATCCGCGACGAGGTCGAGCGCCACGGGATCGTTTCCCTCGACGCCGACCACGGCGCCGAGCGCGCCGAGCGGCTGACGGCCGTCGACCCGCGCCAGCAGCGCGCCGAGCGGCAGCGGGTCCGCCGCGCCCGTGCCCCGGGCGGCCGGAGCACGCGCCGCGAGCCGCTCGGCGATCCGCGTCGCCTGCGCGAGCGAGACGCCCTCGACCGCGACGTCCGCCGGCTCACCGACGAGCACGAGACGCGCATGGCCGGGCTGGGCCGCGTCGAGTTCGAGCAGCGCCCCGCACTCCGCAGGCACCTCGCTTCCGTGCGGCGCGGTCGCGATCACGACGTCGGCCGCGGGCACCGTGTCGTCGATGCCGACCAGCGCGACGCGGACCGGCGCGACCGATGCCGGGGCCCAGTGCGGCAGCGCCGCCGCCCACTCCCGCTCCGAATCGGGGGCCGTGATCATCGCGAGCCGGGCCGCCGGGCGGCCGAGGCACAGCTGGAGCACGAGGGCCCTCGCCACGGCACGCGCGGTCACGGGGTCGCCCTGCACCACGACGCCCGTGCGCAGCGGCACGGTCACGGGGGCGTCGTCGAGCGTCGCGGCGTGCGCGCGCAGTCTGCGGGCCTCGTCGTCCTCGCCCCCGGTCACCCGGACGGCGCTCGGCACGCGCCCGCGCCCTACGACGAGCTCCTCCGCCGTGCAGCGCCCCTGCCGGCGCGCGTCGCCGACGAGCGCCGCGACATCCGGGCGCTCCCGCCACAGCGTGGCGCGCTCGGCCTCGTGGCGCCGGTCGACACGTTCGCGTGCTCGGCGCATGGTCTCGGCCTGTTCGCGCTGCTCCTCGCGGCGGCGACGGCGACCGCCGCGCGCGGCGTCGACGAGCGACGCGGCCGCCATGAGCGGCCCCAGCGCGGCGAAGCACAGCGCGATGAGCGAGCCCGTGACCGCCCACAGCGCGACCGCCGCGATCACCGGCACGATCGACGCGAGGATCGGGAACGGCCCGCGCTTCTGCGGCGGCTGCGGCGAGGGCAGCGTGATGGGCTCGTCGAGCGGGGTCGGCATGCGCCCAGTCCACCGCGCGGTGCGGTGCGGCAGCGGCGCGTGGCGCGCCGCCGAGGACTACTCGGCCGCTTCGTGCTCTGTGGACGACGGACGAGCGGCCTGCGGCTCCGCGGCGGCCGCCTCATCCTGCTCGTCCTCGATCGGCCGCTGGCCGGGGACCGACACGTTCAGCACGACGATCGTGATGTTGTCGCGTCCGCCGTTCTCCAGCGCGGCCTCGAGCATCGCGTCGACCGCTGCTGCCGGGTCGTCGTGGAGCCGCAGGAAGTGGAGGATGCCGTAGTCGGTGAGCTCCTTGGTGAGTCCGTCCGAGCAGATCACGAAGCGGTCGCCGTCGCGCACGTCGAGGCGCACGTAGTCGGGAACGGCCCCCTCGCTGGGGCCGACCGCGCGTGTGATCACGTTGCCGTAGGGGTGGTTCTCGGCCTCCTCGGGGCTGAGGCGCCCCGCCGCGACGAGCTCCTGGACGAGGGAGTGGTCGGTCGTCACCTGCGCGAGGGCGTCATCGCGCTGGATGTACACGCGCGAGTCGCCGATGTTGAGCGCGACCCAGGTCGCGTCGTCCTCCGTGATGTCGAGGTACACGCCGGTCACCGTGGTGCCCGTGCCCTCGTCGGTCGTGTCGGGGTGGTCGCCGATGTCGCGCACGGCCTTGGTGAGCGCCTTCTCGATGGCCTCGGGCGAGACGGGACCCTTGCCCACCATGCGCTGCAGCCGGTCGATCGTGCTGGCGCTCGCGATCTCACCGCCGATGTGTCCGCCCATGCCATCGGCGACGACGAACAGCGGGTAGGCGGTCAGCAGCGCGTCCTGGTTGATGTCGCGCTTGCGGCCGCGGTGCGTCGCTCCCGCCCACGTCAGAATCGCATCGAGTCCTGCGGGCAGCGCCACAGTCTGCGACTGCGACGTCGTGGGGGCGTCGGACACGGGCATGACCTCCGGATCGGGCGGCGACATCCGGACCGGAGCGAAAGCCGTTCGGGCGGATGCGACGCAGGCACACACAGTCTATCGGGAGCGTCCCACCACCCAGCGCCGCGCGCGTCAGATAGCGGGCGCGGCGGGCGCCGGGAAGAAGCCGTCGATCTCGGCGGCCTCGGCGTCGGTCGGGCGCCATGCGGCTCCTGCGGCGGCATTCGCGGCGACCTGCTCGGGCGACGTGGCGCCGGCGATCACGCTCGCGACCGCCTGCTGCGACAGCAGCCACCCGAAGGTCGCCTCGAGCATCGACACGCCGCGCGCGTCGCAGAACGCCCGGTAGGCCTCGAGGGCGTCCCACGGCGCTGTCTCCCACAGGTGCCTGCGCTGCGACATGATGCGGCTCTGCTCGGGCCCTCCCTCGCGCGTGAACTTGCCCGTCAGCAGTCCGTTGTAGAGCGGGAAGTACGGGAAGAAGCCCAGCTCGAAGCGGCGGACGGCCGGGAGCACCTCGCGCTCCGCGTCGCGGGCCAGCAGCGAGAACTGATTCTGCGATGACACGAACCCCGACCGCGTCCGTGCGCGGGCGGTCAGGTGCGCCTCGGCGATCTGCCACCCGCTCAGGTTGGAGTGGCCGTAGTACCGGATCTTTCCCTCGCGCACGAGATCGTCGAGCGCGTCGATCGTCTCCTCGATGGGCGTCTCGGGGTCGGGAGTGTGCAGCTGGTAGAGATCGATCCACTCGGTGCGCAGCCGCGCGAGGGAGGCCTCGACCGCGCGGCGGATGTAGGACCGCGATCCTTTCGCGCCCGTGGCGGGTCCGTAGCCCATGTCGACCGCCTGGTGCCCGAACTTGGTCGCGATCACCACGCGATCGCGGCGTCCCGCGAGCGCCTCCCCCATCAGGGACTCGCTGCGACCCTGGCCGCCGTACATCTCAGCCGTGTCGAGGAACGTCACCCCGTGCTCGATCGCGGCGTCGAGCACGGCGCGCGTGCCCTCCAGCGACTCGGACGCGGTGCCGCGACGACCGAAGTTGTTGCAGCCGAGGCCGACCTCGGAGACCAGCAGACCCGACTTCCCGACCCGGCGCAGCGCGACACTCATGTGCTCCACACTAAGCGGCCCCCGAACGCGCGGACGCCCCCGCCCGAGGATCGGGAGGGGGCGTCCGCGAGGAGCGTTACGGCTGCGGCGGAGCCGGCGGCACGGGGCCGGCGGGCGGCTCGTCGCGGTCGCGCGGCGCGGCCGGAGGGGCGGGCGGCGCAGTGGGCGCACCCGGCGAGGGCGGAACCGGAGCGCCCGGGGCCGGCGGCGGAACCGGGGCGCCGGCCGGAGGCTGCGCGGGGTAGGCGGGCTGACCCGGCTGCGTGTACGGCTGGCCGTACGGGTCCTGACCGGGCTGGGCGCCGTACCCGGCCTGACCGTACCCGGCCTGGCCGTAGCCCTGCTGACCATAGGCCTGCGGCGCCGAGCCCGTCTGCACCGGCACGCCGTCCCAGACCGTCTTGTCGCCGAGGAAGCCGTTCGAGGCCCACGGCGCCGGCGGCACGTTCTCGTTCCAGCGCGAGCGGTCGAAGGCGACGATGCCGAGCCACACGAGCGACAGCAGGACGTAGAGGATGACCCAGGCCGCCTCCTTCTGCAGCTTCAGGCCGATCCGGTAGGCCGCCATGGCGGCGAACACCGCGAACGCGAGGCTCAGCAGGCCCGACAGGAAGTTCAGCCCGGGAATCCAGGACAGCAGGATCCCGCCGCCGATCGTGTAGAGCACGAGCCACGGGCTGACGTCACCGAGCTTGAAGAAGACCATCACGTTGTAGACGGGCACCCAGGCGCGCCACTTGCCCTGCACGCCCGCCTTCTCGAACAGCTTCATCATGAACCACGAGCCGACGAGGTACACGATGAGGCCGAAGATGAGCGAGAACGCGACGAACGCGAACATCAAGGCGAGGAACGCGGCGTACTGATCGTCCATTCAAGTCTCCTCAGGGTAGTTGGCGGCGACGGGCCGCTGCCGTCCACTTTAGCGATCCTGAAAGCTACCTGAACAACGCCCACCGGCTCAGGCGGGCACGACGAGCTCGGTCTCCCCGTCCCGCGCCCCCGCGCGCACCACGACCCCGGCCGATTCTCCCCAGCCGACGAGGTCGGCGACCGAGCGGATGTCCGGGCGCTCCTGCGCGAGCCGGCGCGTCAGCAGGCCCTTCGCCCTCTTGTTGAAGTGATTCAGCGCCCGCACCGCACCGTCCGGGCCCTCCGACACGACGCGCACGTACGTGCTCGCGACGTCGTCAGGAACGGGCCCGAGCGCCGCGTACGCCTCCGAGCGCAGATCGATCACGAGCCCCGGCAGCGCGGCGAAGGCCGTGCGCACCGGATCCGCCCAGATGCGCTTGAGCGGCGGCACGCCCGGCAGCGACGCCCCCGCGGCGAGCCGGTATGAGGGGATGCGGTCGAGGGCGCCGATCGGGCCGAGCGGCGCCGTCTGGATGAGCGCGTGCTCCCCCAGCCAGGAACGCGCGTCGTGGTCGACAGACGCGGCGTCCAGCGCATCGAACAGGACGCCCGTGTAGCGGTCGACCGCCGGCATGGTCGGCGCTGAGCGCATCGCCGCGTTCACCTCGATCTGACCCCGCTGTCGCACCGACAGCCCCAGGACCTTCGCCGCGCGATCCGGATCCGCGGACAGCGCCACCAGGGACGCGACGACGGCCTCGCGCTGCGGTGCGAGCACCGGCAGCGCGAGGCCGTCGAAAGCGATGGGCGCGTCCGATCCGCCTGCCCGCTTCGTCTCCGAAGGGGGCAGGAGGATCGTGGTCAGGAGCTCAGCGCCGCGTTGCCCGCGACGACCGTGAGACGGTTGTTCTCCATCGACACGAAGCCGTCGCGCGCGTCCGCGATGACCTTGTTGCCCGAGGGCTCGGTGATCCGGACCTGGCCTTCGGCGAGGATGGCCAGCATGGGCTCGTGCCCCTGCATGAAGCCGATCTCACCCTCGATGGTCTTGGCGACCACGAGGCTCGCCTCGCCCGTCCAGACCTCCTCCTCGGCGGAGACCAGGGTGACCTGCAGACCCATGGTCAGCTGTTCTCCTTCTGGATGCGAGCCCAGTTCGCCTCGACGTCGCCGATGCCGCCGACGTTGAAGAACGCCTGCTCGGCAACGTGGTCGAAGTCGCCCTTCACGATCGCGTCGAACGACTCGATCGTCTCCTTGATCGGAACGGTCGAACCCTCGACACCCGTGAACTTCTTCGCCATGTAGGTGTTCTGCGAGAGGAACTGCTGGATGCGGCGCGCGCGGGCGACGACGATCTTGTCCTCTTCGGAGAGCTCGTCGACGCCGAGGATCGCGATGATCTCCTGCAGCTCCTTGTTCTTCTGCAGGATCTGCTTCACGGCGGTGGCCACGCGGTAGTGGTCCTCACCGATGTAGCGCGGGTCCAGGATGCGGCTGGTCGACGTCAGCGGGTCGACCGCGGGGTACAGACCCTTCGACGCGATTTCGCGCGACAGCTCGGTCGTGGCGTCCAGGTGCGCGAACGTCGTGGCCGGGGCCGGGTCGGTGTAGTCGTCGGCCGGCACGTAGATCGCCTGCAGCGAGGTGATCGAGTGACCGCGCGTCGAGGTGATGCGCTCCTGGAGCACACCCATCTCGTCGGCGAGGTTCGGCTGGTAGCCCACCGCGGAGGGCATGCGGCCGAGCAGCGTCGACACCTCGGAGCCCGCCTGCGTGAAGCGGAAGATGTTGTCGATGAACAGCAGCACGTCCTGCTTCTGCACGTCGCGGAAGTACTCGGCCATCGTCAGGGCCGACAGCGCGACGCGCAGACGCGTCCCCGGCGGCTCGTCCATCTGGCCGAAGACGAGCGCGGTCTTGTCGAAGACGCCCGCCTCCTCCATCTCGTGGATCAGGTCGTTGCCCTCACGCGTGCGCTCACCGACGCCCGCGAACACCGACACACCGCCGTGGTCCTGCGCGACGCGCTGGATCATCTCCTGGATGAGGACGGTCTTGCCGACGCCCGCACCGCCGAAGAGGCCGATCTTTCCACCCAGCACGTACGGCGTGAGCAGGTCGATGACCTTGATGCCGGTCTCGAACATCTGGGTCTTCGACTCGAGCTGGTCGAAGTTCGGCGCCTTGCGGTGGATCGGCCAGCGCTCGGTGACCTCGATGGTCTCGCCGCTGGGGAGGTTGAGCACCTCGCCCGTCACGTTGAAGACCTTGCCCTTGGTCACGTCGCCGACGGGAACCGAGATCGGCTCGCCGGTGTCACGCACCTCCTGGCCGCGGACCATGCCGTCCGTCGGCTTCAGCGAGATGGCGCGCACCATGTCGTCGCCGAGGTGCTGGGCGACCTCGAGCGTGATCTCGGTGGCCTCGTCGCCGATGACGATTGTCGTCTTCAGCGCGTTGTAGACCTCGGGGATCGCGTCGTGCGGGAACTCGATGTCGACGACGGGACCCGTGACGCGGGCGACCCGACCGACGACCGCGGTCTCGATGACAGTCATTTCGTCTTTTCCTTTCAGGACGCCAGGGCGTCGGCGCCGCCGACGATCTCGGCGATCTGCTGCGTGATCTCGGCCTGACGCGCGTTGTTGCGCAGGCGGGTGTAGTCGGTGATGAGCTTGTCGGCGTTGTCGCTGGCCGACTTCATCGCCTTCTGCGTCGCGGCCTGCTTGGCGGCGGCCGACTGCAGCAGCGCGTTGAAGATGCGGCTCTGGATGTACACCGGCAGCAGCCGGTCGAGCACGACGGTGGCGTCGGGCTCGAACTCGTACAGCGGGTAGACCTCGCCGCTCGCGTCCGCGTCATCCGCACCCTCGACCACCTCGAGCGGCAGCAGGCGCACCTGCACCGCCTCCTGGGTCATCATGCTGACGAAGCGGTTGTACACGACGTGGATCTCGTCCACGCCGCCGTCCGCGACATCCTTCTCGTAGGCCTCGAGCAGCGCCTGCGACATCTCCTCGGCGGTCGCGAAGGCCGGCACGTCCGCGTCACCCGTCCACTCACCCGCCGCGGTGATGCCGCGGAACTGGAAGTAGCCGACGGCCTTGCGGCCGAACAGGTAGAACACGACTTCCTTGCCCTGCGAGCGCAGCAGCTCGGCGAGCTCCATGGCCTCGCGGATGACCTGCGAGTTGAACGCACCCGCGAGTCCCCGGTCGGAGCTGAGGATCAGGACCGCCGAGCGCGTCACCGACTCCGGCTCCCGCGTGAGCGGGTGGTCGATGTCGGTGTGCGTGGCGACCGCCGAGACCGCACGCGTCACCGCGCGGGAGAAGGGCTCGGACGCGCGCACGCGCGCCATCGCCTTCTGGATACGCGAAGCCGCGATGAGCTCCATCGCCTTCGTGATCTTCTTGGTCGTCTGAGCAGAAGAGATCTTCTGCTTGTATTCCCTGAGCTTTGCTCCCATGATGCGTCGTCCCCGACGGGCTTACGCCCGGCGGCCCTTGACGATCTTCTCCTGGTCGACGTCCGTCACATCCGCCGCGCTGTGCTCCTCGTGGCCGGGGGCACCGAGGTGCTGGCCCTTGCCGCCCTGGAACTCGAGCAGGAAGGCGTCGATCGCCTTCTCCATCTCGGCGACGGTGTCGTCCTCGAGCTTGCCGCTGTCGCGCAGCGTGTCGAGGATCGTCGTGTTGCGACGCAGGTGGTCGAGCAGCTCGGCCTCGAAGCGCAGCACGTCCTCGACGTCGACAGAGTCGAGCTTGCCGTTCGTGCCGGCCCAGATCGAGACGACCTGCTCCTCGGCCGGGTACGGCGAGTACTGCGGCTGCTTCAGCAGCTCGGTCAGGCGGGCACCACGTGCCAGCTGGCGACGCGAGGCCGCGTCGAGGTCGGACGCGAACATCGCGAACGCCTCCAGCGAGCGGTACTGGGCGAGCTCGAGCTTGAGCGTGCCGGAGACCTTCTTGATGTGCTTCAGCTGCGCGTCACCGCCGACTCGCGAGACCGAGATGCCCACGTCGACAGCGGGACGCTGGTTCGCGTTGAACAGGTCGGACTGCAGGAAGATCTGGCCGTCCGTGATCGAGATCACGTTGGTCGGGATGTACGCCGAGACGTCGTTCGCCTTGGTCTCGATGATCGGCAGGCCCGTCATCGAGCCGGCGCCGAGCTCGTCCGACAGCTTCGCGCAGCGCTCGAGCAGACGCGAGTGCAGGTAGAAGACGTCACCGGGGTACGCCTCGCGGCCCGGCGGACGGCGCAGCAGCAGCGACACGGCGCGGTAAGCCTCGGCCTGCTTCGACAGGTCGTCGAACACGATCAGGACGTGCTTGCCGTCGTACATCCAGTGCTGGCCGATGGCCGAGCCGGTGTACGGCGCGAGGTACTTGAAGCCGGCAGGGTCCGAAGCCGGGGCCGCGACGATGGTGGTGTACTCCATCGCGCCGGCCTCCTCGAGCGCGCCCTTCACCGAGGCGATGGTCGAGCCCTTCTGACCGATGGCCACGTAGATGCAGCGCACCTGCTTGGTCGGGTCGCCCGACTCCCAGTTCGACTTCTGGTTGATGATCGTGTCGATCGCGATCGCGGTCTTGCCGGTCTGGCGGTCGCCGATGATGAGCTGACGCTGGCCGCGGCCGACCGGGATCATGGCGTCGATCGCCTTGATGCCCGTCTGCATCGGCTCGTGCACCGACTTGCGGGCCATGACGCCCGGGGCCTGCAGCTCGAGGGCGCGGCGGCCCTCGATGCCGGTGATCTCGCCGAGGCCGTCGATCGGGTTTCCGAGCGGGTCGACCACGCGGCCGAGGTAGCCCTCGCCCACGGGGACCGAGAGCACCTCGCCCGTGCGGGTGACCTGCTGGCCCTCCTCGATGCCGGCGAACTCGCCGAGCACGACGACGCCGATCTCGTCCTGGTCGAGGTTCTGGGCCAGGCCCAGGACGCCGTTGCCGAAGCGGACGAGCTCGTTGGCCATGACGCCCGGCAGTCCCTCGACGTGGGCGATGCCGTCTGCCGCGTCGATGACCGTGCCGACCTCGGTCGCCGCGTCGCCGGTGGGCTCGTAGGCGGCGACGAAGTCCTTCAGCGCGTCACGGATGACGTCGGGGCTGATCGTGATGTCTGCCATTGTCTTCCTTCATGTTGTGGGATCAGCGATCCCCAAGTGAGTCCGCCGGGGCGGCAAAGTTGTGAGGTCAGCCCGCGAGCTTCTGGCGCACGTCCGCGAGACGCGAGGCGATGCTGCCGTCGATGACGTCGTCCGCGATCTGCACGCGCACGCCGCCGACGACGGAGGGGTCGACGACCGGGCTGATCGTCACCTCGCCGCCGTAGGTACGCGAGAGCGCGGTGGACAGACGCTCGGCCTGAGCCGGGGTGAGCGGCGCCGCCGTCGTGACCGTGGCGACCGTGCGGCCGCGCTGGGCGGCGACGATCCGGATCGCGCGGGCGAGGATGCCGCGGACGCGGCGCCCGCGGGGCTCCTGCACCAGCGACGACACGACGAGTGCCGTGGCCTCGCTCGTGCGACCGCCGAGCAGCGTCTGCATGAGTGCGCCCTTCGCCGCGCCGTCGCCGAGGCGGCTGCCGAGCGCGAGCTCGAGCTCGGGGTTCTCCGCGACGATGCGGGAGACGCGGAACAGCTCGCCCTCGAGGTCGCCGGAGTCGGCCTTGGCGGCCGCGCGGATGGCGAGCTCCTCGATCCCGTCGACCAGCTCGCCCTGCGACGACCACCGCTGTGCGGCGGTCGTCGTCAGGAGCGACCGCGTGGTCGGCGACAGACTGGCGAACACCGCGCCGACGAGCGCGCTGCGCGTCTCCGGCGCAGCGGACGAGTCGGCCAGCGCGCCGCTCAGCGCGTGCGAGCCGGCGACGGCACGCGCGGCGGCGAAGAGCTCGCGAGCCGTGTCGAGGTCGACCGTCGCCGCGCCGAGCGCGGAGACGCTCGTCGCGAGCGCCTGAGTGGTCGCGCTGCCCATCAGTTCTTCGCCTTCTCGGAGGCCTCGAGGTCGGCCAGGAAGCGGTCGACCACAGCCGCCGCCTTCTGGTCGTCGCTGAGGGTCTCGCCGATGACGTTGCCGGCGAGGTCGATCGCGAGCGTGCCGACCTCGCTGCGCAGGGTGACGAGCGCGGACTGGCGCTCGGCCTCGATCTGCGTGTGCGCGGTCGCGGTGATGCGCTCGGCCTCGGTGGCGGCGTTGGCCTTCGCCTCGGCGACGATGCGCTTGCCGTCCTCGCGGGCGGCGTCACGGATGTCACCGGCCTCCTTGCGAGCATCGGCGAGCTGCTTCGTGTACTCCTCCAGCGCGGCCTCGGCCTGGCGCTGCGCCTCGTCGGCCTTGGCGATGTTGCCCTCGATGGCGGCGGACCGCGCGTCGAGCATGGCGGTCAGGCGCGGCAGGGCGACCTTCCACACCACGAACAGGATGACGAGGAAGCAGACCGCCGACCAGATGATGTCGTACATCTCCGGGAGCAGCGGGTTCGGCGCCGCCTCGTGCGACTCCTCCGCGGCGACCGTGACAAGAGCGTTCAGCATCCTGTCTCCTTACGTGTCAGCAGCAGCGAATTACTGGACGGGGGCGTAGCCGAAGATGAAGCCGGTCGCGATGCCGATGAACGCGAGAGCCTCGGTGAAGGCGATACCGATCCACATCAGAACCTGCAGACGACCGGCGAGCTCGGGCTGGCGGGCCACGGACTCGATGGTCTTGCCGACGACGATGCCCACGCCGATGGCCGGGCCGATGGCGGCGAGACCGTAGCCGACCGTCGCGATCGAGCCGTACACGTTGGCGAGAACCGTAGTAGCGTCCACGGATTTTTCCTTTCGGTTAGGCGGTGCGCCGTGTGGCGGACCGTCAGTGCTCTTCCGCAACCGCGAGCTGGATGTAGACCGCGGTGAGGATCGTGAAGACGTAGGCCTGGAGGAATGCCACCAGGACCTCGAACAGGGTGAAGGCGAGACCGAAGGCGAGCGTGCCGACGCCCAGGGGCGCCCACCATCCGCCGGCGGTGAAGAAGAAGAAGTGCGTGGCCGAGAAGAACAGCACGAGCATGAGGTGGCCGACGATCATGTTCATCAGCAGTCGCAGCGTCAGCGTGACGGGGCGGATGATGAACGTCGACAGGAACTCGAGCGGCGTAACGATGATGTACAGCGCCGCGGGGACGCCCGACGGGAACAGCGAGTTCTTGAAGAAGTTGCCGGGGCTCTTCTTGATGCCCGCGTAGATGAACGTGACGTACGAGATGACCGCCAGCAGCAGCGGCACCGCGATGACGCTCGTGCCCGCGATGTTGATGCCGGGGATGATGCCCGTCAGGTTCATGAACAGGATCATGAAGAACATCGTGGTCAGCAGCGGCAGGAAGCGGTTGCCGTCCTTGCGGCCGAGGATGTCGTGCGCGATGTTCACGCGGACGAAGTCGAGACCCATCTCGACGACGCTCTGCAGACGACCGGGCACGACGCGCATGCTGCGGGTGCCGACGATCAGCAGGATCACCAGGACGGCGGTCGCGAGCAGCTGGGCGGCGTTGATGCGCGTGAACTCGAAGAGCGTCCCCTCACCGAAGATCGCCGGGGGGAAGAAGTCCGTGATGGACGGCGGGTGGAACGCGCCATCGCTCGATTCGGCAGAGGCGATCAGCATCGCGGCTTGAGTCAACGTGTGGCTCCGGCTTCATAGCTCCGGCACGAGGACCGGGAGGGGCAGGAAGTCGTCATCTGCCGTCCCGATGTCGCCATCGGCATCCGCGGGGGAATCGGCAGGAACTCGCCCAGCCTATCAAAGTTTCGAGCGCTTCTACGCCGCGTCGAAAACCCGCTCAGCGGGTCTCCTCATCGCCGCCCGGGGCGCTCTCCCCCGGCAGCGCGACATCGACGTACGGCGCGCGCGAGCGGAACATCGCGATGCCGTCGATCGCGAGGGAGGCGACGACGCTCACGACGAGCGCGACGAAGAACACGCCGGGCACGATCCAGGGCTGACCGCGCAGGATCAGCAGCGCGACGATGAACAGCACGAGCTTGAGCAGCCAGCCGCCGAGCACGATGCCGAAGAAGATCGGAACGTAGAGCTGGTCGCCGAACCAGCGGTTGGCGACCAGGATGCTGACCGCCGTCAGCAGCATGAACACGGCCGCGATCGCGGCACCGGCGAATGCGCTGAACAAGCCGTCCACCCCTGCGATCGCGTAGCCGATCCCGCCGCCGACCACGGCGATGACGACCGTGGCGATGGCGCCCCAGACGAGCGCGGTGCGCAGCACGGGCGTGCTGGAGATGGGCGCGGGCTGCGGGGTGGTCATCAGGCCTCCTGGGCGGCGGGGTTCGGTGCGGTCGGCGGGTTCGCCGGCTGGGCGATCGGGCGGCGCGAGGGCATGAGGGTCAGGACGAGGCACGCGGCGACGCCGATGGTGCCGAACACCACGCCGATCCAGTACTCCCCTGGCCAGTTCTCGCGCGACGCGAGGTACATCAGCAGGACGGCGAGCGAGATCACGGCCGTCCACGCGTAGAAGATCAGCACGGCGTCGCGGTCGCTGTGGCCGAGATCCAGCATGCGGTGATGGAGGTGCTTGCGGTCGGGTGAGAACGGCGACCTGCCGGCGCGCGTGCGCCGCAGCACCGCGAGGCCGAAGTCGGCGAGCGGCAGCAGCACCACGACGAGCGGCAGCAGGATCGGCAGGAACGCGCCGAACAGCTGCGAGCGCCCGATGCCGTCCTGGGGGTCGAGCGCGGACGGCGGGATCTGACTCGTGACGACGATCGTCGAGGTCGCCATCAGCAGTCCGAGCAGCAACGCGCCCGAGTCGCCCATGAACAGCTTGGCGGGCTTCCAGTTGAGCACGAGGAACCCCGCGCACGCGCCGATCATCGCGGCCGCGAGGAACGTCGCGAGACTCGAGTTCGTCGTCTGGGTGTCGCGCGTGAGGATGTAGGTGTACACGAAGAAGACGCCGTTCGCGATCAGACAGACGCCGGCGACGAGACCGTCGAGCCCGTCGATGAAGTTGACCGCGTTCATCACGACGACGATCGAGAACATCGTCAGCACGATGCTCACCCAGCTGGAGAAGATCGTCATGCCGCCGATCGGCACGGCGTAGATCTGCAGGCCGCCGCCGACCGCGATGACCCCCGCGGCGAGGAACTGGGCGCCGAGCTTGATCGTCCAGTCGAGATCCCACAGGTCGTCGGCCACGCCCACGAGCACGATCAGCAGCGACGCTGCCAGGATCGCCCAGACGGCGCGGG
>NZ_JAPSJA010000154.1 GCF_031178525.1 Microbacterium sp. | reverse complement strand
GGCGAGATCTACGGACTCGCGCCGGCCGTGAACACCCTGGGCATCTTCTACAACAAGACGCTGCTCGACGAGGCGGGCATCGAGCCGCCGAAGACGTGGGAGGAGCTGAAGACCGCGTCCGCCGCCCTGACCGAGGGCGACCGCTACGGCGTCGCGTTCTCCGCGATCGCGACGTACGAGGGCGCCTGGCAGTTCCTGCCGTTCATGTGGACCAACGGCGGCGACGAGACGGACCTGCAGACGCCCGAGGTCGCGGAGGCGCTGCAGCTGTGGGTCGACCTCGTGCAGGACGGCTCGGCGTCCGAGGGCGTCGTGAACTGGTCGCAGGCGGACGTGAAGGACCAGTTCGTCGCTGGCAAGGCAGCGATGATGGTCAACGGTCCCTGGCAGATCCCCGCCCTCGCCGACACCGACTTCGAGTGGGGTTCGGTGCTCGTGCCCGTGAACGAGGCGGTCCAGAAGCCCGTGGCGCCGCTCGGCGGCGAGGTGCTGACCGTGCCCGAGACGGGCGATGAGGCGCGCCAGGCGAAGGCGGCCGAGTTCGTGGGCTGCATCACGGACGAGGAGAACTCGATGGCGATCGCCGAGGCGCGCTTCATGGTGCCGACGCGCACCGCGCTCGTCGAGTCCTACGTCGAGAAGGTGCCGTCCATGGAGGCCTTCACACAGCAGGTGGCGGACGCCCGCTCGCGCACCGGCAAGCTCGGCGAGGAGTGGCCCACCGTCGCGACCGTGATCTACAACGCGGTGCAGCTCGCGGTCACGGGTGAAGCCGAGCCTGCGGACGCCCTCGAGCAGGCCGCTCGCGGCTGACGCCGATGACGATGGTGCTCTCCTCGCGGCGACGTCGGGTGCGTCGCGAGGACGTCGTGAAGGCGCTGTTCGTGGTGCCTGCCGCGATCTACATCCTGCTGTTCTTCGGCTACCCCGTCATCAAGAACGTGCTGATGGGGTTCCAGGACTACACGACGAAGACCTTCTTCACGGGCGAGGCGCCCTGGGTGGGGCTGCAGAACTACGTGACGGCGATCACCAGCGGGCTGTTCTGGCCCGCGATGGCGAACACGCTGCTGTTCACCATCGGGTCGCTGATCGGCCAGTTCGTGATCGGGATGGGACTGGCGGTGTTCTTCCGCCGTCGGTTCCCGCTCAGCGGCTTCCTGCGGGCGATGCTGCTGCTGCCCTGGCTGCTGCCGCTCATCGTCTCGAGCGCCACGTGGCGGGCGATCCTGGATCAGGACAGCGGCATCCTGAACCAGGCCCTCGGAGCGGTCGGCATCGGTGCGGTGCCCTGGCTGACGAGCCCCGACGTCGCACTCGCCGCGGTGGTCCTGGTCAACATCTGGGTGGGCATCCCCTTCAACGTCACCCTGCTCTACGGCGGTCTGCAGGACATCCCGGAGGAGCTCTACGAGGCCGCCTCGCTGGACGGCGCGACCGGTTGGAAGGCGTTCTGGCACATCACGCTCCCGAACCTCCGCCCCGTGATGAGCGTCGTCCTCGTGCTCGGCGTCGTCTACACGCTCAAGGTCCTCGACGTGATCCTCGGCCTCACCGGCGGAGGCCCCGCGAATGCGACGCAGACCATCGCCATCCGGGCCTATCAGACGTCCTTCGTCGACTTCGAGTTCGGCGTCGGAGCGGCCTTCAGCAACATCCTGATCCTCCTCTCGCTCGTGTTCGCCCTCATCTACCTGCGGTCGAACCGCAGGGCCGTCGACGAGTGATCGGAAAGGAGAAGACACCATGACCACCGCTCTGATCACGGTCGACCAGAAGGCCGCTCGGCGTCACCACGCGCGCACCGGCAGGGGCCGCACGTCGACGGTCGTCGGCATCGCGCTGCTCGCGATCATGCTGTTCCCCGTCTACTGGATGGTGAACACGTCCCTGCAGCCCTCCGGCAACACCCTCAACGCGGGCCTCATCCCCTGGAACCCGAGCTTCGCAGGCTACGAGCAGGCGCTCGCCGACCAGGGCGGCAACCTGGTGACGAGCCTCATCGTGTCGGTCGGCTCCGTGGTCGTCTGCCTCGTGATCTCCGCGCCCGCCGCCTACGCGCTGGCGCAGTTCCGGTACCGCTGGATCGGGATCGCCCTGCTGGTGATCCTGATCGCGCAGATGATCCCCGGGATCGTGATCGCGAACGCGCTGTACGCGGCGTACAACGACCTCGGTCTGCTCAACACCGTCGTCGGGCTCATCCTCGCGGACGCCTCGCACTCGATCCCCTTCGCGATCCTCGTCCTGCGCGCGTTCATGATGAACCTGCATCCGTCGATCCTCGAAGCCGCCCGCGTCGACGGAGCCGGGCCCGTGCGCGCCTTCTGGTCGATCGCGCTGCCGATCGCGAAGAACGCCCTGATCACGGCCGGGCTGTTCGCCTTCCTGTTCGCCTGGAGCGACTTCCTGTTCGCCCTCACGCTCACCACCACCGAGGACCTCCGCCCCGTGACCCTCGGCATCTACCAGTACCTCGGCACGCAGGTCTCGAACTGGGGCGCCGTCATGGCCACCGCCGTGCTGTCGTCGCTGCCGGCGATCGTGCTGCTGCTCGTCGCGCAGCGCTACATCGCGGCCGGGGCGATGGGCGGTGCCGTCAAGTGAGTCGACCCCGCGCACGAACAACGACAAGCTCAGAACAGAAGGAGGACGCCATGTCGGCGCTCACCCCCGAATACCCCGTCCGCGTCGTCGTGTGGGGGGAGAACCGCCACGAGCAGGCGCAGCAGAAAGTGCGCGACATCTACCCCGACGGCATGCACACCGCCATCAAGGAGGGGATCGAGGAGAACCTCGGCGAGCGCGCCGTCGTTTCCACCGTGACGCTCGACGACCCGGAGCACGGCCTCACCGAGGAGCTGCTCGCGCAGACCGACGTGCTCGTGTGGTGGGGTCACGCCGCCCACGGCGAGGTCTCCGACGAGGTCGTGGAGCGCGTGCACAGGCATGTGCTCGAGGGCATGGGGCTCGTGGTGCTGCACTCCGGCCACTGGTCGAAGATCTTCGGCAAGCTCATGGGCACGACCTGCACGCTGCGGTGGCGCTCGAAGGACGACCGCGAGATCGTCTGGACCGTCGATCCGACGCATCCGATCGCGCGGGGCATCCCGCACCCCTTCATCATCCCCGCGCAGGAGATGTACGGCGAGTTCTTCGACGTGCCCGCGCCCGACGAGCTGGTCTTCCTGTCGACCTTCACGGGCGGCGAGGTGTTCCGCAGCGGCATGACCTACCGACGCGGGTTCGGGAAGGTGTTCTACTTCAGCCCCGGCGACCAGGACTACCCGGTCTACCACCAGGCCGAGGTGCGGAAGGTCATCGCGAACGGGGTGGAGTGGGCGAAGACGCTGCGACCCGAGCGGGCGACGCCGACCCTGCTGCGCTACGAGCGCGAGGACTTCTACAACGGCCGCGGGTACGAGGGGGCGATGCACAATTGAGCACCGCTGCAGCTCCGGGCGGATCGCCCGTCCGCGTCGTGCAGGTCGGCGCCGGGGGGATGGGACGCGCCTGGCTGCGGACCGTGGCCGCTGAGCCCGATGCCGAGCTCGTGGGCCTCGTCGATCTCGACGTCGACGTGGCGCGCACCGCGCTGGCCGACGCGGGCATCGAAGGCGTCCTGGTCGGCGCGAACGTGACCGAGGTCGCGGCAGCCGCCGGGGCCGACGCCGTGATCGACGTCACGGTGCCCGCGGCGCATCTGACCGTCAACACCGAGGCGCTCGCGGCAGGCCTCCCCGTGCTGTGCGAGAAGCCCGCGGCACCCACGGTCGCCGACGCGCTGCGCCAGGCGGCCGCGGCCGAGATGCACGGCCGGCTGCTGATGATCAGTCAGTCGCGCCGCTACTACGCCGCGCTCGACGCGCTGCGCGCCGAGGTCGCCGGACTGGGGGCCGTCGGCACGGTCGTCACCGAGTTCTACAAGGCCCCGCGCTTCGGCGGCTTCCGTGAGGAGATGGATCACGTCCTGCTCGTCGACATGGCCATCCACGCGTTCGACGCGGCCAGGTCCGTGATCGGAGCCGAGCCGGTCTCCGTGTACTGCGACGAGCACAACCCGTCGTGGAGCTGGTACCGCGGGGCGGCGAACGCCCACGCGGTCTTCACGTTCTCGGGCGGCGAGCGGTACGTCTACACCGGCAGCTGGTGCGCTCCCGGACTCGAGACGTCATGGAACGGGTCCTGGCGGGTCAGCGCGGAGCGCGGCTCGGCCACGTGGGACGGCGCGGGACGCGTCGCGGTCGAGACGGCCACGGGTCTGCGCGAGCGCGAGATCGCGGGCGCGCCGAAGGAGGAGATCGCGGCCTCGCTCGCGGAGTTCCTCGCCTGCCTGCGCGCGGGGGACGAGCCCACCGGGGCGGCCCGCCGCAACGTGCACAGCCTCGCCATGGTGGAGGCAGCCGTCATCTCGGCCGAGACCGGTCGCAGCGTGATGCTCGACGAGGTGTTCGAGACCGCGCTCGCGCGCGCGGTCGACACGGAGCCCGACGCGTCGGTGCGCGCGATCCTCCAGCAGTGGACCACGCTGGGTGGCGTGCCCGAGAGCACGCCGCATCCGATAGAGCGATAGCCACCTGCCGCGCGCAGCGCCGCGCGACGGTCGACAAGAAGGAGAGCCGATGCCCGACGCCAGGCAGCGTCACGCCCTCGTCGTGCGCGGGGGATGGGAGGGTCACCACCCGGTCGAGGCGACCGAGCTGTTCCTCCCGTTCCTGCGCGCGCAGGGATTCGAGGTGCGGATCGAGGAGAGCCCGGCGGTCTACGCGGATGCCGAGGCGATGGCCGCGACGGACCTCATCGTGCAGAGCACCACCATGAGCACGATCGGACCCGACGAGGTGCGCGGGCTCCGCGCCGCGATCGAGGCCGGCACCGGCATGGCGGGATGGCACGGCGGCATCGCCGACTCGTACCGCAGCAGCTCGGACTACCTCCAGCTCGTCGGCGGCCAGTTCGCCACGCACCCGGGCCGTCATCCCGACGACCGCCCCGGGGACGAGCGGGACAACTACCTGCCGCACACGGTGGATCTCACCGAGCTCGGCCGTGCGCACGAGATCACGGCGGGTCTCGACGACTTCGAGCTGGACACCGAGCAGTACTGGGTGCTGCACGACGACCTCATCGACGTGCTGGCCACGACGACGCACCCCACGCGGCCCTACCACCCGTGGCACCGGCCGATCACCTCGCCCGCCGTGTGGACGCGCCTGTGGGGTAGGGGCCGGATCTTCGTGGCGACTCCCGGACACTCGATCGACGTGCTGCAGAACCCCCATGTGCGCACCATCATCGAGCGCGGCATGCTGTGGGCCGCGCGATGAGCGGCGTGGCGACGTCGCCGCTTCGCGTCGGCATAGTCGGCTGCGGCCACATCGTCGAGCAGTATCTGCAGACCCTGCCGCGGCTGCCCGACGTGCGCTTCGTCGCGGCGGCGGATCTCGATCCGGCCCGCGCCCAGGCGGTCGCCGCGCGTGTGGATGGCGCCCGTGCGCTCCCGGTGGACGAGCTGCTCGCGGATCCCGACGTCGACGTCGTCCTCAATCTCACGATCCCCGCCGCGCACGACCGGATCGCGCTCGCAGCGCTCGCCGCCGGCAAGCACGTGCACGGCGAGAAGCCGCTGGCGGCGACGACCCGAGGTGCGCGCGCCGTGCTCGATGCCGCGGCCGAGGCCGGCCTGGTCGCCAGCTGCGCGCCGGACACGGTGCTGGGAACCGGCACGCAGACCGCACGGGTCGCGATCGACGGCGGTGTCATCGGACGTCCCGTCGCGGCGACCGCCGTCATGGTCACCCCGGGACACGAGCGCTGGCATCCGAACCCCGAGTTCTACTACCAGCACGGTGGCGGCCCGCTGTTCGACATGGGCCCCTATTACGTCTCCGCGCTCGTGACCCTCCTCGGCCCGGTGGTCTCGGTCGTCGGCGCCGCGAGCAGCCTGCGCGACCAGCGCA
>NZ_JAPSJA010000015.1 GCF_031178525.1 Microbacterium sp. | reverse complement strand
GCGACGTCGGCCCCGACGATGCGCCATCCCGGATCGGCGCGCAGCGCCTCACGCAGCTGCCGCGGCAGCTGCAGGGCACCGCCGCCGGAGGACGCCCAACGTCCGGTGACGACGCCGCCCGGGACGTAGACGGGCCGGAAGCGCCCGTCGTGCACCCACTCGTCGAGCCACGCCCAGCCGTTCGCCGCGAGAAGCCGCGACAGCCTCTTGTATTCCAGCAGCGGCGGGATGGCGGGATGGTCGGCCCGCGACAGCTCCCACTTGCTCGTCGACTCCACGAGGATTCCCGCGTTGTGCAGGGCGCGCAGCAGCCGCGGCTGCGAGTCGAGCGGGACGGTCGGGTCCTCGAGCGCCTCGCGCACCTCGGCGGCCAGGCGTGCCATCTTCGCGGGTACACCGCCGGCCGCCCGCGGGCCGAGCACGTCGGTCAGGATCGCGCGGTGATGGTCGGCATCCCATGGGACGCCCGCGACGCGCATCTCCGCAGCCGCCAGCGCCCCGGCCGACTCGGCGGCGAGCAGCAGGCGCATGCGCCCCGGGTCGCTCGCGAGCGGCACGGCGGCATCCTGGCGTTCGAGTTCCGCCAGCACCTCTCGGATATCGTCGCGTCCCCGCGCCGGAGCGGACGATTCGAGCGAGAACAGCGTGTCCGCGCTCGCGGTGGTGTCGTCCGCGGCGGCGGTGTCCCACGCGGTCGCGGCGCGGAGCGCGTCCGCCGCGGGAACGGCGTCGCGCAGGATCGCGTGGCACAGCCGCAGGTCGTGGCAGCGGGCGACCCGCACGCCCGAGCCAAGCAGGCGCGGGTACCAGTCGGCCGTGTTCGACCACACCCAGCGGACGCCGCGGGCGCCCGCCGCGCTCTCCGCCTCACGCTCGGCCACCCAGGCGGGAAGTTCCGCCGCCGTCAGAGGACGACGGCCGCGTTCGCCGTTGCGGTCGAGGACGATCGCGACGATCCCGCCGTCCGCCGACCGGCCCAGCGCGATTCGCTCCGCATCGGCCCACGGCGACTCATCGGGCGCAGACGCCCGTGCCGCGGGCTCAGAGGAGAAGGTCACCGCCCGCCGCCTCGGGTGTGGCAGCAGAGGCATGCGGAGCGTCGAGATCCCGGCGGAAGCTCGCCTGCGCGTCCATCGACTCGTTCGCCGCGGCGTCCGCGAGCATGTTGGCGCCCCGCGGCACCCACTCGAACGTGACCCTGCGCCCCGCGACCAGTGCCTGCGCGCGGCGCGCGAGCGCCTGCATGTCGGGGTGCTTGATCTTCCAGCGCCCGGTCATCTGCTCGACAACGAGCTTGGAGTCCATGCGCACGTGGACCTCCGTCGGGTCGCGATCGAGCGCGGCCTGAAGGCCGGCGATCATCCCGTTGTACTCGGCGACGTTGTTCGAGGCCATCCCGAGATACACGCCCAGCTCGCTCAGCACGCCGCCCGTCGCGGGATCGATCACCACCGCACCGCCTGCCGCGACACCCGGGTTGCCCCGGGATCCCCCGTCTGCCTCGACGATGAGCGCTCCGGTCACAGGCCGGACTCCGCGGTGCGCACGAGGATGCCTCCGCACTCGGGGCACAGCGCCACCTCGTCGGCGGGCGTCGTGCGCAGCTTCTGCAGGTCGCTCGGCGAGAGCGTCATGTTGCACGAGCCGCACATGCCGCGCGTGAAGAGGGAAGCGCCCGTGCCGCGCTGGGCGAGACGGTCGTACAGCGCGAGCA
Source organism: Microbacterium sp. (assembly GCF_031178525.1). Taxonomy (GTDB): domain Bacteria; phylum Actinomycetota; class Actinomycetes; order Actinomycetales; family Microbacteriaceae; genus Microbacterium. Next base: position 20,544 of record NZ_JAPSJA010000015.1, on the reverse strand, counting down.
GGGCGTCGGGGAGGCGCCCTGCGATCGCGGCGCGATCGCGCGTGAGAGCGTCTGCGTCCGCCGTCGCCTTGGCGACGAGCTCCTTCGCCTCGGCGCTCAGGCGCTGGCCCTCCGAGGTCGTCTCGTCCATGCGCGCCTGCTGCTCGGCGACGGCCGCCTCGGAGGCCTCGAGCTTCTCCATGATCTCGAGCTCGGCGTCCTCCAGCGCGCTGCGACGGCGGTCGAGCGACGCGATCTCGTGCTCGAGTCCCTGGGCATCCTTCGGGTTGGTGACCGCGTTCAGCCGCTCGGCGTCGCGGTTGCGTCGCGCGGTCACGACCTCGACGTCGGCCTCGATCCGCTTCAGCTCGGCGCGCAGATCGTCACGCGCTCCGGCCCGCGCCGCGAGCTCGCGGCCCAGCTCCGTGCGCTGGGCGATCAGCTCCTGCACGCGCGCGGCCTGCGGAGGGTTCTTGCGCGTGGCGGCGGCCTGCGCGAGGCGTCGGTCGATGTCGGCGACGTCGAGCAGGAGCAGCTGGTCGGCAGGGCTGGCTTTCACCCCTCCAACCTACCGCGCGGCCCGTCGGCTCTCGGGGCCGTGCGACGCCGGCATTTGCCTCATCCGTCGCGGATCCGCAAGCCCCGTGCGCAGGGAGATCCACGGCCCTAGCGTCGGAGGCGTTGCCCAGCATGCGCCCCGATGGAGGATCGGATGACCCGTTTCGGATACACCCTCATGACCGAGCAGAGCGGGCCGCGTGAGCTCGTCCGCTACGCCCAGCGGGCGGAGGAGGTCGGCTTCGACTTCGAGGTGTCGAGCGACCACTACTCCCCCTGGCTGACCACCCAGGGGCACGCGCCGTACGCGTGGAGCGTTCTCGGTGCAGTGGCGCAGGCGACCTCGCGCGTCGACCTCATGACGTACGTCACGTGCCCGACGATGCGGTACCACCCCGCCGTCGTGGCGCAGAAGGCCGCGACGATGCAGCTGCTGTCGGAGGGGCGCTTCACTCTCGGCGTGGGCTCGGGCGAGAGCCTGAACGAGCACGTCGTGGGTGAGGGATGGCCGGGCGTCGACCAGCGCCAGGACATGCTCGTCGAGGCGATCGAGATCATCCGCGCTCTGCACACGGGCGAGCTGGTGACGTACGACGGCACCTACTTCCGTGTCGACTCGGCGCGCGTGTGGGACGCTCCCGAAGGCGGTGTGCCGATCGGCGTCGCCGTGTCGGGTGAGAGCTCGCTGTCGCGGCTCGCACCGCTCGGCGACCACCTCATCGCCGTCCAGCCCGAGGCGGATCTCGTGAGGGGCTGGGACGAGCGCCACTCGGGCGAGTCCCGCAAGATCGGGCAGGTGCCGATCAGCTGGGACCCGGACAAGGACGCCGCGATCGCGCGCGCTCACGAGCAGTTCCGCTGGTTCGCCGGTGGCTGGTCCGTCAACGCGGACCTGCCGACGCCCGCGGGCTTCGCGGCCGCCTCGCAGTTCGTGCGTCCCGAGGACGTCGCGTCGTCGATCGCATGCGGGCCGGACCTTGACGAACTCGCGGAGAGCGTGCGCCCGTTCCTGGACGCCGGCTTCACGGACGTCGCGATCGTGCAGATCGGCGACGCCCGCCAGCAGGAGTTCCTCGACCAGGTCGCCGAGCCCCTGCTGGAGAGGCTGCGCGCGCTCTGAATCTTCCGCGGGACGCACGCGACGGTGGTGCCGAGCCCACCCGGGTCCGGCGCCGCCGTCGCGTACGGCGGCGCGGTGAGGCGACGAACGGTGGGCCCTGCCGGGATCGAACCGACGACACCCTGGGTGTAAACCAGGTGCTCTACCAGCTGAGCTAAAGGCCCGTTCTTCGATCCTAGGGCCGGTCCGTGGCGATGACAGCCGACCGGATCGGGGGGCGCACTCAGCCCACCGCGACGTCGTCACCCACCCGCAGGACGCCGCCGGGGCCGACGGGGAGGAGCAGGGTGCCGAGGGTGGGCTCGTCCTGCCCGATCCGCTTCGTGAGCGTCGGCAGCAGTCGCGCATCGCGCTCCCCCGTGTCGGGGTTGGCATGGATCGCGAGACATCGCGCGATCGGCTTCTGCACCTCGAAGGCCACGTCGCCGATCCGCACGAGGCCCGTCCACGCAAGCTCGCCCCAGGCGTCGATCCCGTCGATGACGATGTTCGAGCGGAAGCGGCGATCGTCGACGGGGGCGTCCACCAGCGCGTCGAGTGCCGCCACGGAGGCCGTGCTGTGCAGCGACGCGAACCCCCGCGGGCGATCCTGGAAGCGCGGCACCGCGCCGTCACCCACCAGTTCGAGCGGCAGACGACCGCTCGCCCGCAGACGCCGGGCATCCGACGTCGTCTCCACGAAGGCGGTCACCGCATCGGCGAGCCGACGGCGCCCCGCGGACTCCAGGGTCTCGTCGGCGAGCAGGTCGCCGTCGAGCGTCAGGCGCAGGCGCACACCGTCCCAGTGGACGCGGATGCGGGCAAGCGCCGGGAAGTCCATGAGGGACAGCCCCCGGCTCTTCGGCCAGTAGTCGAGCCCGTCGCGCTCTTCAGGCCGAGCGGCGTCCGCGAATCGGAACGCCAGCACGCGATCTCCGGCGATCCTGCCGTCGTCCTGCACCGTGAGCGCGTCGCGGGCTTCGGGCGTGAAGCCCTTCACGGGGTAGCGGTACAGGGCTTTCACGATCGGCACGGATCAATCCTGCCCCCTGTGGGGGGACTAGGCTGAAGGGCGATCACGCGTGCGCTCCGACCCGTCGGCGCACGCGCAGGCACGTTTGCGAGGCACGATCTGCCCCGCTCGACGAAAGGGCATCCGGTGGCTGTACACGACCAGGATCCGTACTCGCAGGGACCGCAGGACAGCGACCCGGAGGAGACCAGCGAGTGGCAGCAGTCGCTGAACGAGCTCGTCGACGCGAAGGGCCACCAGCGCGGTCGCGAGATCATGCTGAGCCTGCTGAAGCGCTCGAAGGACCTGCACCTGGGCGTGCCGATGGTGCCGACGACCGACTACGTCAACACGATCGCCCCCGAGGACGAGCCCGAGTTCCCCGGCGATGAGGAGCTCGAGCGCCGCTACCGCTCGTGGATCCGCTGGAACGCCGCCCTCACCGTGCACCGCGCGCAGCGCCCCGGCATCGGCGTCGGCGGCCACATCTCGACCTATGCGTCGTCCGCCGCGCTGTACGAGGTGGGCTTCAACCACTTCTTCCGCGGCCAGGACCACCCCTCGGGCGGCGACCAGATCTTCATCCAGGGCCACGCCTCGCCCGGCACCTACGCGCGCGCGTTCCTCGAGGGACGTCTGTCCGAGGGCCAGCTCGACGGCTTCCGTCAGGAGAAGTCGGCGGGTCAGAACGGTCTGTCGTCGTACCCGCACCCGCGCCTGATGCCCGAATTCTGGCAGTTCCCGACCGTGTCGATGGGCCTCGGCCCGATCAACGCGGTCTACCAGGCGATGACGAACAAGTACCTGGCCAACCGCGGCATCAAGGACGTCGGCGACAGCCACGTCTGGGCGTTCCTCGGGGACGGCGAGATGGACGAGGTCGAGAGCCGCGGCCAGCTGCAGGTCGCCGCGAACGAGGGCCTCGACAACCTCACGTTCGTCGTGAACTGCAACCTGCAGCGGCTCGACGGCCCGGTGCGCGGCAACGGCAAGATCGTGCAGGAGCTCGAGAGCTTCTTCCGCGGCGCCGGCTGGAACGTCATCAAGGTCATCTGGGGCCGCGAGTGGGACGACCTGCTCCAGCGCGACACCGACGGTGCGCTGCTGAACCTCATGAACGTCACGCCCGACGGCGACTTCCAGACCTACAAGGCCGAATCGGGCGCCTACATCCGCGAGAACTTCTTCGGTCGCGACCCGCGCGCGCTCGAACTGGTCAAGGACTACTCGGACGAGCAGATCTGGGGCCTGCGCCGCGGCGGCCACGACTACCGCAAGGTCTACGCGGCGTTCAAGGCCGCCATGGAGCACAAGGGCCAGCCGACCGTCATCCTCGCGCACACCATCAAGGGCTACGGCCTCGGGCCGCACTTCGAGGGCCGCAACGCCACCCACCAGATGAAGAAGATGACGCTGGAGGACCTGAAGCTCTTCCGCGACACCATGCACATCCCGGTGACGGACAAGCAGCTCGAGGACGACCCGTACCGCCCGCCGTACTTCCACCCGGGCGAGAACGACGAGACGATCCAGTACATGCTGGAGCGCCGTCGCGCGCTCGGCGGCTTCCTGCCGGAGCGCCGCAGCAAGTACACGCAGATCCCGCTGCCGCAGGACAAGGACTACGCCCTGCTCAAGAAGGGCTCGGGCACGCAGCAGGTCGCCACCACGATGGCGTTCGTGCGCCTCGTGAAGGACCTGCTCCGCGTCGACGGCTTCGGCAACCGCATCGTGCCGATCATCCCCGACGAGGCCCGCACGTTCGGCATGGACTCGTACTTCCCCACGGCGAAGATCTACAACCCGCACGGCCAGAACTACACGTCGGTCGACCGCGAGCTGCTCCTTGCCTACAAGGAGAGCCCGCAGGGTCAGATCATGCACGTCGGTATCAACGAGGCCGGCGCCGTGGCGGCGTTCACGGGCACCGGAACGGCCTACTCCACGCACGGCGAGCCGCTCATCCCGATCTACATCTTCTATTCGATGTTCGGCTTCCAGCGCACGGGCGACGCGCAGTGGGCTGCGGGCGACCAGATGGCGCGCGGCTTCATCATCGGCGCGACCGCGGGCCGCACCACCCTCACGGGTGAAGGCCTGCAGCACGCCGACGGCCACTCGCCGCTGCTGGCCTCGACCAACCCCGCGACGGTGTCGTACGACCCCGCCTACGGCTATGAGATCGCGCACATCGTGCGCTCGGGCATCGAGCGGATGTACGGCGGCCAGCACGAGGACCCGAACGTGATGTACTACATCACCGTCTACAACGAGCCCCTCGTGATGCCGGCCGAGCCGGAGAACGTGGACGTCGACGGCATCGTCCGCGGCATCCACCGCATCTCGCAGGGCTCGGGCGAGGGTCCCCGCACCCAGCTGCTCGCGTCGGGCGTGGGAGTACCGTGGGCGCTGGAGGCGCAGGAGCTGCTCAAGAACGACTGGGGCATCGTCGCCGACGTCTGGTCGGTCACCAGCTGGAGCGAATTGCGCCGCGACGGTCTCGCGGCCGACGAGCACAACTTCCTGCACCCCGACCAGGAGCCGAAGACCGCCTACGTGACGGAGAAGCTGAAGGACGCCGAGGGTCCGGTCATCGCGGTGAGCGACTTCATGCACGCCGTGCAGGACCAGATCCGACCCTGGGTGCCGCAGCGCTACCTCACGCTCGGCGCCGACGGGTTCGGCTTCTCGGACACCCGCCCCGCGGCTCGTCGCTTCTTCAAGATCGACGGCCCGTCCATGACCGTGCGCGCCCTGCAGGCGCTCGCGGACGAGGGCAAGGTCGACCGGGCCGTGGTCGGCCAGGCGATCGAGAAGTACCGGCTGCATGACGTCAACGCCGGCACGTCCGGCAACGCCGGCGGGGAGAGCTGAGCCCGCACGTGGCTCAGGACGCCCGCACGGCACCGACCGAGGGGGCCGCGCTCGACAAGGCGGCCACCCTCGCGTGGCTGCGCCGGATCTCGGGCGACCTGGCGACGGCGACCACGACACGGCTCGAGAACTCCCTGTCGTGGTACGCCGGCATGCCGCCGGCGCGCCGGTCGGCCGTGGGTCTCGTGGCGCAGGCGGGCATCACGTCCTTCATCCAGTGGTACGAGGACCCCACCTCCACGCCCTGGATCGCCGCGGACATCTTCGCCGCGGCTCCCCGCGAGCTGCTGCGCAGCGTCAGCCTGCAGCAGACGCTGCAGCTGATCCGGATCACGGTCGAGGTCGTGGAGGACCGCGTCGCGTCCAAGAGCGAGGACCTCCGCGAGGCGATCCTGCTGTACTCGCGCGAGGTCGCGTTCACGGCCGCCGACGTCTACGCGCGTGCTGCGGAGTCGCGCGGCCTGTGGGACGCCCGGCTCGAGGCGCTCGTCGTCGACTCGATCCTCACGGGTGAAGCCGACGAGGAGCTGCCCAGCCGGATCGCGGCCCTGGGGTGGCACGGTCACGGTCAGGCATGCGTGCTCGTGGGCACCGCTCCCCCGCAGTTCGACGTCGATCAGGTGCGACGCACGTCGCGCAAGCTCGGCGTCGACGTGCTCGTCGGCGTGCAGGGTTCGCGCCTCGTGATCGTGATCGGCCGCGCCCAGGAGGCCGATGCCGACGAGGACGCCGAGCCCGAGGGTCTGCCGTTCATCGAGGTCGCCCGGCAGCTGGAGCCCTCCTTCGGCGAGGGCTATCTCGTGCTCGGCCCGACGGTGCCTGCGCTCGTCGATGCGAGCCAGAGCGCGCGCGCCGCGCTCGCGGGCTTCGCGGTCGCGCGGGGCTGGCGCCACGCCCCGCGACCGGTCGAGGCCGACGACCTGCTGCCCGAGCGCGCCCTGGCGGGCGATTCGGTGGCCAAGCAGACCCTCGTCGAGAAGATCTACCGCCCGCTGGCGGCCCACTCGACCGACCTCGTCACGACCCTCTGGAGCTATCTCGACAACGGCCGCTCCCTCGAGGCGACGGCGCGCGAGCTCTTCGTGCACCCGAACACGGTGCGCTACCGCCTCAAGCGCGTGAGCGACGTGATCGGCTGGGACGCGACGGGACCGCGCGAGGCGCTCATCCTGCAGACCGCGCTGATCCTGGGCGCGATCGGATCGACAGACGTCGGACGTCGTCGCGCGGCCGTGCGCCGGCCCCGCGACGGCGCCCCACGCGGCTGAGCTCGCGCCGCGTCGCGGCTCAGACGGCGGCGCAGGCGGGACCGGCCTGCGAAGATGTCCGCCACGCACAATCGTTTCGCGTTTTCTTGTGAGGCCGCCGCCAGCAGCGACCCCCGGAACGTTGGCAGACTGGTCGAGTGATTGTCGTCGTCTGCCCGGGACAGGGCTCTCAGACCCCCGGCTTCCTCGCACCCTGGCTCGAGCTTGACGGCGCGGCAGACCGCCTCGCCGCGTTCTCCGACGCCGCGCAGGTCGATCTCGTGGCGCACGGCACGGAGTCCGGCGCCGAGGTCATCCGTGACACACGGATCGCGCAGCCCCTGATCGTGGCCGCGAGCATTCTTGCGTGGGAGCGGCTGACGCAGGGCGGTCAGCGCCCCGCCGGCGTCGCCGGTCACTCGGTCGGCGAGATCGCGGCGCTCGTCGCGGCGGGCGTCACGGATGCCGAGGCCGGCATGCGGCTCGTCGGTGTGCGCGGTCGCGCGATGGCGGACGCCGCCGCCGTGACCGAGACCGGCATGAGCGCGGTCGTGGGGGGCGACGAGCAGCAGGTCCTGGACGCGATCGCCGCGAACGGCCTGACGGCTGCCAATTACAACGGCGGCGGTCAGATCGTCGCGGCGGGAGAGCTGTCCGCTCTTGCGGCTCTCGCCGAGCAGGCGCCGCGCGGTGCGCGCGTGATCCCGCTGCAGGTCGCGGGCGCGTTCCACACGCCGTTCATGGCACCCGCGCAGGAGGCGCTGCGCGCGGCGGTCGCGGAGGTCGCCGGAGTGTCGGACCCCGCTCTCCCGCTCTGGACGAACAGCGACGGCGGCACGGTCGACGGCGGAGCGCGCGCGCTCGAGCTCATCGTGCACCAGGTCGCCAACCCCGTGCGCTGGGACCTCTGCATGGCGTCCTTCGCGGAGCACGGCGTCACGGGCATCATCGAGCTCGCTCCCGCCGGAGCGCTCGTCGGACTCGCCAAGCGCGGCCTGCGCGGCGTGCCGTCCGTCGCCGTCAAGACCCCCGACGACCTCGCGCCCGCGCTCGAGCTGCTCGCCGCCTGATCGCCCCCGATGCACAGAACGGAGACAGTCATGCCCGTCACCCTCAAGGAAGCCGTCGGGGTGCCGCATTCCCGCATCTACGCACTCGGTGCCGCGCGGGGCGAGCTCGCCGTGCCCAACGACGAGCTGATCGGCCCGATCGACTCGAGCGACGAGTGGATCCGTCAGCGCACGGGAATCGTCACGCGGGTGCGTGCCGTGCCGGAGACGGACGCGATCGACCTCGCGACAACCGCGGCGCGTGAGGCGATCGAGAAGTCGGGCGTGGACCCGGCTGAGGTCGACGTCGTGATCGTCGCGACCGTCAGCAACCCGAAGCAGACTCCCTCGGTCTCGGCGATCGTCGCCGACCGCGTGGGAGCCAACCCGGCGGCCGCCTACGACGTGAACGCGGCGTGCGCGGGCTATTGCTACGCCGTGGCCCAGGCTGACGCCCTGATCCGCTCGGGCGCCGCGCGTCACGCACTCGTGATCGGCACCGAGAAGCTCAGCGACATCGTCGATCCCACGGACCGCAGCATCTCCTTCCTGCTGGGCGACGGCGCCGGCGCGGCGCTGCTCGGTCCCAGCGAGGCACCCGGTGTCTCAGCCTCCATCTGGGGCTCGGACGGCTCCAAGGCGGGCGCCGTGGGCATGAACAACACGCTCACGGACTTCCGCGACGGCGTGGCCGAGTGGCCGACCCTGCGTCAGGAGGGCCCCACGGTGTTCCGCTGGGCCGTCTGGGAGATGGCGAAGGTCGCCAAGCAGGCCCTCGAGGCCGCCGGTGTCACGGCGGACGACCTCGCCGCGTTCATCCCGCACCAGGCGAATATGCGCATCATCGACGAGTTCTCCAAGCAGTTGGGCCTGCCCGAGACCGTCAAGATCGCCCGCGACATCGAGACGACCGGCAACACGTCGGCTGCGTCGATCCCGCTCGCGACCCACCGCCTGCTGCAGGAGAACCCCGAGCTGAGCGGCGGCCTCGCGCTGCAGATCGGCTTCGGCGCCGGACTCGTCTACGCCGCGCAGGTCGTCGTGCTCCCGTGAGGGGGCGAGGCGCGACTCTAGACTGAACCTCGGTTCCGTCGTCCCCGATCCATCCGATCCGAAACACCACCCGAGACAAAGGAGAACCCCATGGCATACACGACTGACGAGGTCCTCGCCGGCCTGGCCGAGCTCATCACCGACGAGACGGGCATCGCCGCCGAGGAGGTCGCGCTGGAGAAGTCGTTCACGGACGACCTCGACATCGACTCGATCTCGATGATGACGATCGTCGTCAACGCCGAGGAGAAGTTCGGCGTGACGATCCCCGACGACGAGGTCAAGAACCTCAAGACCGTGAAGGACGCGGTCGACTTCATCACCAACAACCAGTGACATCCGCGGTGCCGCAGCCGTCCGACGACAGGCTGCGGCACCGGTCCCCTCCATCGGAGCACGAGGAACCACACATGACCAAGCGAATCGTCGTGACCGGAATCGGCGCCACGTCGTCGATCGGCGGCACGGCACCCGACAACTGGACGAACCTCCTCGCCGGCGCCTCGGGCGCCCGTCCGCTGGAGCACGACTGGGTCGCCGAGTACGAGCTTCCCGTGACCTTCGCGGCCGAGGCCATCGTCCGCCCTGAGACCGTACTGCCGCGCCCGCAGGCGAAGCGCCTCGACCCCTCGTCGCAGTTCGCGCTCGTGGCCGCCATGGAAGCGTGGGAGGACGCGGGCGCACCGGAGGTCGACCCCGACCGCCTCGGCGTCGACTTCGCCACGGGCATCGGCGGCGTCTGGACCCTGCTGGACGCGTGGGACACGCTGCGCGAGAAGGGCCCCCGTCGCGTGATGCCGATGACGGTGCCCATGCTGATGCCGAACGCGGCAGCCGGCAACCTGTCGCTGCACTTCAACGCGCGCGCGTTCGCGCGCACGGTCGCCTCCGCATGCGCCTCGAGCGTCGAGTCGATCGCCAGCGCGTACGAGCACCTGCAGCTTGGCATCGCCGACGTCGTCATCGCCGGAGGCACCGAGTCGGCGATCCACCCGATCACGGTGGCGTCGTTCGCCTCGATGCAGGCCCTATCGCGCCGCAACGACTCCCCGTCGACCGCCTCTCGGCCGTTCTCGTCCGATCGCGACGGCTTCGTGATGGGCGAGGGCGCCGCGGTGCTGATCCTCGAGACGGAGGAGCACGCGCTGGCCCGAGGCGCGCGGATCTACGCCCGCCTCGAGGGAACGGCCGTGACGGCCGATGCCCACCACATCACGGCGAACGACCCGAGCGGCGCCGGTGCGTCCCGTGCCGTGCGCCACGCGCTCGAGCAGGCGGGCCGCACGCCCGACGAGGTCACCCACATCAACGCGCACGCCACGTCGACGCCGGTCGGCGACCCGGCCGAGTACGCCGCGCTGCTGTCGGTCTTCGGCGATCGCGTCCACGACATCCCCGTCTCCGCGACGAAGGCGTCCACCGGACACCTGCTGGGCGGCACGGGCGCGCTCGAGTCGGTGTTCACGATCCTCGCGCTGCGGGACCGCGTCGCTCCCCCGACGATCAACCTCGTCGATCAGGATCCGGCGATCCCCCTGAAGGCGTCGACCGCGCCGCAGGAGCTGAGCAGCGACCCGCAGCTGGCGATCTGCAACTCGTTCGGCTTCGGCGGTCACAACGCCGTCGCGGCGTTCGCGTCCTACGACGACTGATCCGCGCTCTCCGCGCACACGAAAGAGGCGGCCCCTGGTTCCCAGGGGCCGCCTCTTCTCATTCCGGAGTGACGTGTTCTCACCCGCCGGGACGTGTCACCGGTGGACGGTACCGACGCCGCTCCGTGATCTGCACGCGCCGGTCAGCCGGCGGCGCACGCGGGAGAGGCTATCCGACTTTGTGGAGCCAGACCACGGGCGCGTCGTCGCTTGCGTGACGGAACGGCTCGAGCTCGACGTCCCACGCCGAGCCGAGCGCGATGTCGAGCTCACGCTGCAGCTCGATCGGGTCGCCCGCAGCGACCTCCATGGCGTACCGGATGCGGTCCTCGGGCACGACGACGTTCCCGACGGTGTCCATCTGCGCGTAGTGGATACCGAGGTCGGGTGTGTGCATCCAGCGCCCGCCGTCGCTGCGCGGTGTCGGGTCCTCGGTCACCTCGAAGCGCAGGTGCTCCCACCCGCGGATCGCGGTCGCGAGAGCCGCTCCGGTGCCGGCGGGGCCCTCCCAGTAGAACTCGGCGCGCCGCGCTCCGGACAGCACAGGCTGATCGGCCCACTCGAAGTTCACGGCACGGCCGATCGAGCGGCCGACCGCCCACTCCAGGTGGGGGCACAACGCGCGTGGCGCTGAGTGGATGTAGACCACTCCGCGCGCGATGGGTGTCGCCATGATCTCTCCGTTTCGTCAGGTGCGTCTTCCCCTACGACCTGACCGGCGGATCCGGCTGACGTGTATTCGGTTCTCCCAGCATTATGACGGCGACCTGCCGGAATCACAAGCGTGTGATTCCGGGCCCGCCGAGGGAGCCGCGCGCGGCTCGCAGCGGCGCGACGCGGGTCTACATGCTGCGATCGTGAGGCGCGACGGTCATCGTCCCGCTGCCTCGGCCGGCGTCTCGTGTCCGCGGCGCTGGGTCTCCTCGTCGGCCACGCGCACGCCGAACCGGTAGGCGAGTTCGCCACCGAGGAAGCCGGAGGCACCGACGAGCAGGAAGGCGATCAGGCTGAGGACGAAGCCGCCCACGCTCGCCTCCTCGGGCTCTCCGAGCCGCACAAACAGGCTGACGGCGAAGAGGATCGTCGCCACGGTGTTGAGCAGGAGGTGGGCAAGACCCACGCGCCGCGCCTTCGTGCCCCGCGCGAGATTCGCGTAGTCGAGCAGGCCGAAGACGGCCGCGAGCAGCGCCCCCGCGATTCCGATGCCGACCAGCCAGAGCGCACCGACCGCGAACGCATCGTCCTGCGTGATCAGGGCGACGATGTCGAAGACGATGCTCGCGGTCCACGCCCCGATCGGGATCGTGATGAGCATCGCGTGGAACGGATGCCCATAGGGTCCCGCGAGCGGCGTGCGCGGCTGCTTCGCACGGTACATCGCGGAGTTCTGCTGCGTGGAGGGGGCGTCGTCCATCGGGTGCTCCATTCGCCTCGGTCGGTGAATGCGACGCTAACGGCCGAGCGGGGGAAGGGATACGGCCTTGCGTGCGCGGAACGGACGCATTAGGCGAGGGTCTCTCCGAGGGGGTTGCCAACGCCGCGCTGACCCTATACGTTCGTACGAGTTCCTATAGTTACAGGTTGAGACAGGACGAGGGTGTCCATGAACTTCTCCGTCGATTCGCTTCTGCGGCTGGCAGCCGACGCGCTCGCGTCGCAGACCGTCCCCGCGCCCGATGCCGAGCTCACCGCGCGATCCCTGGTGCAGGCCGACCAGCGCGGCATCCACTCGCACGGCCTGCTGCGACTGCCGCTGTATGTCGATGCTCTCAAGCAGGGCGGCATCAATCCGCGCCCCGACGTGACGCTCACGCGCGACAGCGGCGCGACCGCGCTGGTGAACGCCGACGCGGGCCTCGGCCAGGTCGCGATGCAGGCGGCCGTGGATCTCGCGATCGAGCGCGCGGCGCGGCACGGCGTGTGCGTCGTCGCGGTCGAGCATTCGAGTCATTACGGCGCCGGCGCGTTCTGGACCGATCAGCTGGTCGCGCGCGGCATGGTGGGCATCCTGACGTCCAGCACGGGGCCGACGGTGGCCGTGCACGGCGGCGCGCGCAAGGTCCTGGGCACGAACCCCCTGACCATCGCCGCGCCGAGCGGGCGCGATCTTCCCCTGACGGTCGACATGGCCACATCTGCTGGGGCTTTCGGCAAGGTGATCGCAGCCCGACAGTCGGGGACGCAGATCCCCGAAGGCTGGGCCGTCGGTGCCGACGGCCGCCCCACGACGGATCCGAACGAAGCGGCCGCGGGCTCGCTGCTCGCATTCGGCGGGCACAAGGGGTCTGGCCTCGCCGTGCTGCTGGAGGCCCTGTCGGTCGCGCTCGGCGATGCGACGTTCGCGTACGAGACCCAGGACATCTGGGACAACCCGGCCTCGCGGATGAACAACGGCCATCTGCTCATCGCGATGGACACCGCGGCGTTCATCGGGCGCGATCGGACCGAGGCGAAGGTGCGCGGTCTGCAGGATGCGATCGGCGCCTCCGGCGACGACGTGATCCTGCCGGGCCAGATCGAACACGACAACGGTGCGCGCTGGTCGTCTCACGTGCCGCTGAGCGACAGCACCGCGGCGGCGCTGGATCGCCTGGCGGCGGAGCTCGGCCTGGAGACCGCCGCCCGTGCGGACGGCTGACGCGGACGCGAGCCCGGCACCACAGGCACAGCGACGCAGCGGCAACGCGTCGCCAGGAGACAACGGTCGCTCGACGGTGAGCGTCCGGACGAGGAGAAGATCATGAGAAGAAGGATGAGCGCCGCGCTTGGGATCGGCGCCGTCGCCATCGCGCTGTCGGGTTGCTCGCTGCTCGAGCCGGTCGACGTCGCGCCGGACGAGGTGGCCGCGCCGGAGCCGGGAGCGCGCGTGCTGCGCTTCGCGAACGGCTACGAGCCTTCTCACCCCGTGAACAGGTGCGGCGTGGAGCCCATGAAGGAGCAGCTCGCTGCTGCGGGCATCGACCTGCGCTCCTATCCCGCCGGACAGCTCGGCAGCGAGGCGGCGCTCGTCGAGCAGGTCGCGACAGGCGCCCTCGACATCGGCATCGCGGGCGGATCCTTCCTCGGGGAGTGGTACGAGGACGCGGCGGTCGTGGACGGCGCCTACCTGTTCCGCGACGTCGACGAGTTCGACGAGGCCACGACCGGGCCGGCGCTCGCGGAGGTGTACGACAGGATGGCCGAGGAGACCGGACTGCGCGTGGCCAGCTACTGGTACTACGGGACACGGCTCATCACCGCCGACAAGCCGGTGACCGCGCCCGAGGACCTGCGGGGGCTGAAGATCCGGACACCCGACGCGCCGCTCTACCTGATCAACTTCGGCATCATGGGCGCCACCGCGACGCCCATGGCGCTCAGCGAGGTCTACCTCGGTCTGCAGCAGAACGCGATCGACGCTCAGGAGAACCCGATCCCCACGATCGCCTCGTCCAACTTCCAGGAGGTGCAGGAGTACGTCAGCCTGACCGGGCACATGGTGCAGGGCGTCCAGATCGTGACCACCGATCGGCTGCTCGAGTCGCTGGAACCGGCGCAGCGGGAGGCGCTCGAGTCCGCGATCGAGACGGCTCGCCTCAGCGTGCGCGACTGCATCGTCGACGAGGAGCAGCAGATCCTCGCGGAGTGGAAGGACACCGGCGCGATCGACGTGGTCGAGGACGTCGACGTCGACGCCTTCCAGCAGCGCATCGCCGCGGAGCTGCCGTCGCAGGTGCCGTGGGGCGACCTCTATCTGCAGATCCAAGAGGACCTCGCGGCCGAGAACGAGGAGCAGTGATGACCGACGCCACCGACGACCAGACACAGCGCGGCGGCGTGGAGCTGCCGCCGAAGACGGAGGCGATCCGCGACGTGCTGGAGCGCCGCCATCCCGCCTACGAGTGGATGATCAACATCGAGCGGGTGATCAGCTCCGTGCTGCTCGTCGGCGTGTTCGCCCTGGTGCTCACGCAGGTCTTCACGCGCTACGTGCTCGGCTCGCCGCTGACGTGGACGGAGGAGGCGTCGCGGCTCGCGCTGGTGTGGCTCGCGTTCCTGGCGGCCGCCTTCGTCAGCTCGCGGCGCGCGCACATCACCGTCGACCTCATCGCCACCGTGCTCCCCCGTGCCGCCGCCAGGGCGATCGGGATGCTCGCCCAGGTGCTCGTCATCCTGGCCGCCGCGTTCCTCACGTACGCCGGGTTCAGCATGATGCTGGTCGTCGCGGGAATCGACCTCGCGGCGACGCGGCTGCCCACGGCGGTGCTCTACGCAGCGGCCACCGTCGGCTTCGCCCTCATCCTCATCCACTCGCTGCTCGCGCTCTACATGCAGGTGAGGTACCCGGCAGAGGAGCCGGACCCCAGCGTGAAGGCCGCCGAGCTGGAAGGTCTCTGATCCATGGTCCTGCTGCTGATGATCCTCGCCCTGCTCGTGCTGCTCCTGCTGCGCGTGCCCGTGGCCTTCGCCCTGTTCATCCCGTCGGTCCTGTACATCCTGATCGACCCGACGGCGACGCCCGCGCTCGCGGTGCAGCAGGCAAGCGCCGGCCTGTTCAACTTCGCGATCCTCGCCGTGCCGATGTTCATCCTGCTCGGCAACCTCGCGAACGTCTCCGGCGCCACCGACCGCCTCTACGACGCGGCCGTCTCGGCGATCGGGCATGTGCGCGGCTCGCTGGGGTACGTGAACATCCTCACGAGCTTCGGCTTCTCGTGGATCAGCGGCGCCGCCATCTCGGACGCCGCCGCCATGGGCCGCATCCAGGTTCCCGCCATGATCCGGCGCGGCTACCCCACGGGCTTCTCGCTGGGCATCACGGGGGCGTCGTCGTTGATCGCCCCCATGCTGCCGCCGAGCATCCCCGCCATCATCTACGCCGTCACGGCGGGTGTGTCGGTCGGCGCGCTGTTCATGGCCGGCATCGTGCCCGCCCTGGTCCTGGTGCTCGCGCTCGTCGTCACGGTGTGGCTTATGATGCGAAAGCACGAGGGCCTGCGGCTCGAGCGCGCTAGCTGGAGCCGGCGCGGCAAGGACCTGCTCCGTGCGCTCCCGCCGGCGGGCGCCGCGGTGATCATCCTGGGCGGCATCCTGACGGGCGTCTTCACGCCCACCGAGGCCAGCGCGGTGGGCGTCGCCTACGTTGCGATCCTCGCGCTGTGCTACCGCAACCTGGGTTGGGCGAATCTGCGCCACGCGCTCGTCAGCAGCGTGGAGACGACGGGAGGCGTGCTCATCATCGTGGGCGGCGCGGCGCTGTTCGGCTGGGTGCTCGCTCGAGAGCAGGCGCCGCAGATCGCGGCCGAGTTCATCCTCGGCCTGACGAGCCAGCCGCTGTTCTTCCTGATCCTGGCCAACGTGCTGCTGCTCATCGTCGGAGCCGTGCTGGAGCCGACATCGGCGATCCTGATCCTCGCGCCCGTCCTGGTGCCGGTCGCCGAGGCGTTCGGGCTGAGCCCCGTGCACTTCGGCGTGATGATGATCTTCAACCTGATGATCGGGCTGCTGACCCCGCCCGTCGGCCTCGTCCTGTTCGTGCTGTCGTCGGTGACGAAGATGCCGGTCACGACCGTCATCAAGGGCACCGTGCCGTTCTACGTGCCCATGCTGGCGACCCTGGTGCTGATCGCCTTCGTCCCCGCGCTGAGCCTGTGGCTCCCGGGAGCCCTCGGCTTCGCGCTCTGAGCGCGCCCCACATCGTCAAGGAGAGGAAACAATGACCGCCATCACCGAGATCGTGACCCGCGATATCCGCTTCCCCACATCGCTCGAACTCGACGGATCGGATGCCGTCAACGTCGATCCCGACTACTCCGCCGCGTACGTGGAGATCCGCACCGACAAGGGTGAGAGCGGCTTCGGCCTCGTGTTCACCTGCGGTCGGGGCAACGAGATCCTGGTGAACGCGATGCGCAGCTACGCGCACCTGCTGGAGGGCCGCGACGTCGATCAGCTGCTGGACGACCTGGGGGGTGCCTCGAAGCTGCTCGTGCACGACTCGCAGCTGCGCTGGCTGGGGCCCGAGAAGGGTGTGACGCAGATGGCGGCCGGCGGCCTGATCAACGCCCTGTGGGATCTCAAGGCGCGCCGCGCGGGCAAGCCCCTGTGGCGGCTGCTGGCGGAGATGAGCCCCGAGGAGATCGTCGCGGCCGTGGACTTCACCCACATCCGCAACGCGCTGAACGAGGAGCAGGCCCTCGAGATCCTGCGGGCCGCGGAGCCCGGCAAGGCGGAGCGGATCGCTCAGCTGCAGACCGAGGGGTACCCCGCCTACACCACCAGCCCCGGCTGGCTGGGGTACAGCGACGAGAAGCTCGTCCGTCTCGCCAAGGAGGCCGTGGCCGACGGGTACACGCAGATCAAGCTCAAGGTGGGCGGCACGCTGGACGACGACCGTCGCCGGATGCGGCTCGCCCGCGAGGCGGTCGGGCCGGACATCCGCATCGCGATCGATGCGAACCAGAAGTGGGAGACGTACGAGGCGATCGATTGGGTCAACGCGCTCGCAGAGTACGACCCGTACTGGATCGAGGAGCCCACCAGCACCGACGAGATCCTGGGGCACGCCGAGATCCGCCGGGGCGTCGCCCCCGTCAAGGTCGCCACCGGCGAGGCCGTGCACAACCGCATCATGTTCAAGCAGCTGCTGCAGGCGGAGGCGATCGACATCCTGCAGCTCGACTCGACCCGCGTGGCGAGCGTCAACGAGAACCTCGCGATCGTGCTGCTGGCCGCGCGCTTCGGCGTGCCCGTGTGCCCGCACGCCGGCGGCGTGGGCCTGTGCGAACTCGTGCAGCACTTCTCGTTCTTCGACTACGCGGCCGTGTCGGCCACGCAGGAGGACCGGGTGACGGAGTTCGTCGACCACCTGCACGAGCACTTCGCCGAGCCCGCCGTGGTGGAGCGTGGCCGCTATCTCGCTCCGCAGAAGCCCGGCAACGGCGCGGAGATGCTGGCCTCGTCGCTCGACGAGTGGGAGTTCCCGGACGGCCCGGGCTGGGCCCGCGTGGCCGGCCAGGCGGCGGCGACGTCGAGCGGCGCGGCCAGCGCCCTGAACAGCATCGAGGAGAGGACCGCCGGATGACGACCACGGTGTTCGAAGGCACGACCGGCGCCGACGAGGCGATCCGCGCGGCCCACGCCGCGTTCCTCGAGGGGCGCACGCACAGCCGCGACGAGCGCGCATCGTGGCTCGAGGCGATCGCCGACGAGCTCGAGGCGCATCGCGAGGAGCTCGTCCGCCTGGCCGGCGAGGACACGCACCTGCCCGAGGCGCGCCTGAACGGCGAGCTGACGCGTTCGGTGTTCCAGCTGCGCCTGCTCGCGGACGAGGTGCGCAAGGGCGCCTTCCTCGATGCGACGATCGACCACGCCGACCCCGACTGGGGCATGGGCCCCCGGCCCGACCTCCGACGCATGAATGTGCCGCTCGGGGTGGTCGGCGTCTTCGGAGCGTCGAACTTCCCGTTCGCGTTCTCGGTGATGGGTGGCGACAGCGCTTCTGCGCTGGCCGCCGGCTGCGCCGTCGTGCACAAGGTGCACGACGCGCACGCAGGCCTGGGACGTCGCACGGTGGAGCTGGTCGTCGACGCGCTCGCGCGCGCCGGAGCGCCGGAGGGGCTGTTCAGCGGCCTGCTCGGGCGCGACGCCGGCACGGCGCTCGTGGATCATCCCCTCACGCGGGCCATCGGCTTCACGGGCTCCGAGCGGGTGGGCCGCCTGCTGCTGGATCGTGCGGCGGCGCGCCCCGAGCCGATCCCGTTCTACGGCGAGCTCGGGAGCATCAACCCCGTCGTCGTCACGCCCGGCGCGTGGCGCGAGCGGGCCGACGACATACTGAGCGGCTTCGCCGCGTCGATGACGCTCGGACTCGGCCAGTTCTGCACGAAGCCCGGCCTGCTCTTCCTCCCGTCCGAGGCCGTCGAGCGCGCGCGGGAGAAGCTGCCCGCCCTGCTGCAGGATGCTCCCACCGGCGCCGGCGCGATGCTCTCCCGGAGCATCCACGAGGGGTTCCTGCACAATCGCGGTCTCGTGGAGGAGACGCCCGGCGTGGAGCCGCTCCTCGAGGGAGGTGCGGGCGACCCGCCCTCCCCCGCGCTGTTCGCGGTGGCCGCTGCCGACGTCGGCGAGGACTCCCCCGTGCTCACGAGCGAGATGTTCGGCCCGGCCGCCGTGGTGGTGTCGTACGCGTCCGAGGAGGAGCTGCTCGCGACGCTCGATCACCTTCCGGGGCAGCTCACGGGCGGCATCCACAGCGCCGACGGCGAGGCGATCGGGCCGATCGCGTCCGCGCTGACGGATCGTGCGGGTCGCGTGCTGCGCAACGGCTGGCCCACCGGGGTGACGGTGTCCTACGCGCAGCAGCATGGCGGCCCCTACCCTGCCACGACCAGCGGCACCACGTCGGTGGGGACGGCTGCGGTCGGGCGATTCCTGCGGCCCGTCGCCTTCCAGGACTTCGCCGACGCCGACCTGCCGCCCGAGTTGCAGGAGGCGAACCCACAGCGCATCTCGCGTCGCGTGGACGGCGTCTGGGTCGAGGTGAAGGAGGCGTGAACGAGATGGCGGCAACCGCGCTCGATGTCCTCCCGCGAGACGACGATGCCCTGCTGGTGGGGCGCGTCTACGACGCCGAGCGGGGCGCGCCGGTGCCCGTGCTGGTGCGCGGAGGCCGCGTCTGGTCGCTGGCGGGCGCGGCGCGCACCGTGTCGGACCTGTTCGACCGCGAGGACCACCTGGAGGTGCTGCAGCGAACCTCCGACGCGGAGGCGACGTGGGGTGCTTCCGAGATCGCGCTGCCGGGAAGTGCGACCGAGGGCGGGCGGCTGACCCTCCTGCCCCCCATCGACCTGCAGGCGATCAAGGCGTGCGGCGTGACGTTCGCCGGGTCGATGATCGAGCGCGTCATCGAGGAGCGCTCCCACGGTGACGCGCGGCGCGCGGCCGAGGTGCGCGAGGAGATGTCGCGCGCCGTCGGCACCGACCTGGCGGGCGTCCGCCCCCACACTCCGGCGGCCGCGGCGGTGAAGGAGCGGCTGGTCGCGCGGGGCTGGTGGTCCCCGTATCTGGAGGTCGGGCTCGGACCCGATCCGGAGGTGTTCACGAAGGGTCCCGTGCTGTCCTCGGTGGGCACTGGCGACGACATCGGCGTGCCCTCGTTCTCCTCCTGGAACAACCCCGAGCCCGAACTGGTCCTTTCCGTCGATCCGCGCGGCCGGATCGTCGGCGTCACCCTCGGCAACGACGTGAACCTCCGCGATGTCGAGGGACGCAGCGCGCTGCTGCTCGGCATGGCGAAGGACAACAACCGCTCGACGGCGATCGGGCCGTTCATCCGGGTGCTCGACGACGCCTTCACGATCGACGATGCGCGGAGCCTCACGATCGACCTCACGGTCACCGGGGCGGACGGGTACGTGCTGCGCGGCGAGAACACGGTGTCCGCGCTCAGCCGCAGTTTCGAGGAACTCGTGCACGCCGCGCACGGCGACCACCATCAGTATCCCGACGGATTCGTGCTCTTCACCGGCACGCTCTTCGCCCCGACGGAGGACCGCACGGTGCCCGGCGAGGGCTTCACGCATCGCCTCGGCGATGTCGTCGCGATCGAGAACCAACGGCTCGGCGCGCTGATCAACACCGTCCGGCGCACCGAGGAGCTGCCGCCGTGGACGTACGGGATCCGGAGCCTCTTCGCCGATCTCTCGCGGGAGCTAGTCTGAGCGGGATGTCAGAACCAGCAGGTCGGCCCGAAGCGGCGCGCTCCGCGGCCGCCTCGGTGTACGAGCGGATCCGCACGATGATCCTCGCCAACGAGATCGCGCCCGGTGAGAAGCTCAACATCGATCAGCTCGCCCGACAGATCGGCGTCTCACAGACGCCCGTGCGGGAAGCCCTCCAGCGTCTCGAGGGCGATCAGCTGGTGGTGGCCCGGCGGCCGCGCGGCTATGCCACCACTCAGCTGCTGGACGAGCCCGGCCTTCGCCACATGTTCGAGGTGCGCCTGCTCCTCGAGCCGTGGAGCGCCCGTGCGGCGGCTGTC
>NZ_JAPSJA010000153.1 GCF_031178525.1 Microbacterium sp. | reverse complement strand
GGCGGCGAGTCGGGCCAGGGCGCGGTCCCAGCCGATCATGAGCGCGCCGATGGCGACGACGGCGATGATCATCGGCAGCAGCGAGACCAGGACCCCGAACCAGTCGTCGCCGTTCGGCTGCATGAACGGGTAGGGGATGCGGTTGGCCACGCTCGGGAACGCGATGGCGCGCGCGATCGTCAGCAGGCCGTACGCGAGGGGGTAGAGCGGCCACCAGAGGAGATCCCGCCACCTGGTGCGTCCGCGCGGACCGAACAGGAGCCAGTCGATCAGCATGCCGACCGGCATCACGTAGTGCGCGATCAGCAGCGCGACGCCGCTGAGCGACTGCGCCGGATCCGGATCGAACACCCTGTCGAACGGGTTGGCCCAGTTCTCGAGCATGACGTGCGCGATGACGCAGATGAAGAGCATCCACGTCACGATGGCGCCGCGCAGGCGCGGCGCCGGGAGATCGGGCGAACGGCGCATCCACATGGTCCACAGACCCACCACGAGGTAGCCGAGCAGGATCGCGTTGGTGATCGTCGTGAGGTACGACACCGAGTGCGATCCGACCATGAACCCGTACACCGAGCACAGCATCAGCAGGGTGCGGAACCAGAACTGGGGCGCCGCCAGAAGTCGTCTCACGGAGTGATGATAGTGGCGGCGCGGGCGCCTCAGCGGGTGAGGACGGCGACCGCCTCCACGTGATGGGAGTGGGGGAACAGGTCGTACGCCTGGATGCCGCTCAGCTCGTAGCCGGCACCGCGGAAGTAGCCGACATCGCGCGCGAGCGCGACCGGATCGCACGCCACGTACGCGACACGCGACGACCCGAGATCCGCGATGGCCTCGACGACGTCGCGGCCTGCGCCGGAGCGCGGCGGGTCGAGCAGCGTCACGCCGCGCGTGAGCATCTCGCGGTCGAACGAGCCGGCCTGGCTGGAGACGCGCGTGAGGAACCGGTCCACGCGTGCCGTGACGGCCTCGGCGCCGAACTCCTCCAGGTTGCGCTCGGCGTGCGCGGTGGCGCGGGGCTCCGACTCCACGGTCGTGAGGCGGGCATGGCCGGCGAGATCGCCGAGCGCGGCGGCGAACAGTCCTACGCCGCCGTAGAGGTCGAGGTGCCACGCGTCGCTCGACAGCTCACCGAGCGCGTCCCGCACGGCGCGGTCGAGCGTCGCCGCTGCCGCGCGGTGCACCTGCCAGAACCCGCCGGCGTCGACCTGGAACTCGCGGTCGCCGACGCGCTCCGTCACGACCTCGGGCTCGACGCGCTCGGGCTTGGGCGCGAAGCGGCGTCGACGGTCGGCCGTGCGGGCGGGCCGGCGGATCGAGCGCACGCGCCCGTCGGCGGGCTGGACCAGGTCGATCCGTCCCTCGGGTGCGCTGCGGAGCGCGAGCGCCACCGCCTCGATCTCGGGCGTCGCGAGCGGATGCGCCTCCACCGGGATGACCGTGTGACTGCGCGCGGCATACGGGCCGATCCGCCCTTCGCCGTCGACGTGCAGGCTGACGCGCGTGCGATAGTGCGAGCCGTCCTCGCTGTCGCGCACGACGGGATGATCGGCACCCAGCACGTCCTCCGGACCGCGCACCGCGACGTCGACGGGCGTGCCGGCGAACCTGTCGAACGCCTCGCGCAGCACCTGGGCCTTGAGCGCGCGCTGACGCGACAGCGCGATGTGCCCGAAGTCCGCGCCCCCGGGTCGCGCGCCGGGCGCGACCGAGATGTCCGCCTGCGACCAGACGTGAGCGCGGCGGTCCGGCGACGCGTCCAGCACCTCGAGCGCCTCCGCGCGCGCGAACGACTTCTTCACGTCCGTGACGCGGGCGCGGATCCGCTCCCCCGGCAGCGCGTCGGGCACGAACACCACGAGACCTTCCTCACGCGCGACGAACACGCCGCCGTGCGCCACCCCGGTCACGTCAAGGTCGACCACATCACCGCTCTGCATCCGGACATCCTCTCAAAGCCGCCTGACCGGACGCCGTACCGTTGTCCCCATGCCGCAGGTCTGCCTCGCCTCCACCTCCCCCGCCCGCCTCATGCTGCTGCGCCAGGCGGGCATCGAACCGCTCACACTGGCCCCCGCGGTGGACGAGGAAACGGTGATCGCCGAGATCGAGGAGCGGGAGGGGCGCATCCTGCCGCCCGCCGAGCACGTCCTGCTGCTGGCCCGACGGAAGGCGGCGGATGTCGCGGCGCGTGTGCGCGCCGCGCACGACGGCTTCGAGGGGATCGTGATCGGCGGCGACTCGATGTTCGAGCTGGACGGCACGGTCTACGGCAAGCCGTACACCGCCGAGGCCGCGGCCGAGCGCTGGCACGGCATGCGGGGACGGACCGGCGTGCTGCACTCGGGGCACAGCGTGTTCCGCGTCACGGCGGAGGGCGAGCCGGTCGAGGCGCACGCGGTCGCCGAGGCGGCGGTGACGTTCGCGGCGGATGTCGACGACGACGAGATCGCCGCCTACATCGCCACGGGCGAGCCGCTGCACGTCGCGGGCGCCTTCACGGTCGACAGCCTGGGCGGCGCGTTCATCGAGCGCGTCGAGGGCGACCCGTCCACCGTGGTGGGGATGTCGCTGTCCACCGTGCGGCGGCTCGTGCGCGAACTCGGCGTCTCCTGGCCGGCGCTCTGGAACCGGCAGTCGTAGACCGACCGACACGTTCGGCGGGTTTTCTTGTCGAACGGGCTCAAAGACCGCGGGGCGCCCGTCGGTAGGCTCGAATCCATGCCTGCCATCGCCAAGGTGCTCATCGCGAACCGCGGCGAGATCGCCGTACGCATCGTCCGCGCGGCGCGCGACTCCGGGATCTCGTCCGTGGCCGTGTACGCCGACCCCGATCGCGACGCGCTGCACGCGCGCCTCGCCGACGAGGCCTATGCGCTCGACGGCGCCACGAGCGCCGAGACGTACCTGCAGATCGACAAGATCCTGTCCGTCGCCCGCCGCTCGGGCGCCGACGCGGTGCACCCCGGCTACGGCTTCCTCGCGGAGAACGCCGACTTCGCGCGCGCGGTCATCGGCGCCGGCCTCACCTGGATCGGCCCCTCGCCCGAGGCCATCGAGGCGCTCGGCGACAAGGTCACCGCGCGTCACGTCGCCGAGAAGGTCGGCGCTCCCCTGGCCCCCGGCACCCCGGGCCCCGTCGACACCGCCGACGAGGTCGTCGCGTTCGCGCGCGAGGTCGGCCTGCCCATCGCGATCAAGGCGGCCTACGGCGGCGGCGGACGCGGTCTGAAGGTCGCGCGCACGCTCGAGGAGATCCCCGAGCTGTTCGAGTCGGCGACGCGCGAGGCCATCGCGGCGTTCGGACGCGGTGAGTGCTTCGTCGAGAAGTACCTCGACAAGCCGCGCCACGTCGAGACGCAGTGCCTCGCGGACGCCGACGGCAACGTCGTCGTCATCTCGACCCGCGACTGCTCGCTGCAGCGCCGTCATCAGAAGCTCGTCGAGGAGGCGCCGGCGCCCTTCCTCACGGACGAGCAGAACGCCACGCTGTACCAGGCGTCGAAGGCCATCCTGCGCGAGGTCGGCTACACCGGCGCGGGAACGTGCGAGTTCCTGATCGGCGCGGACGGCACCATCTCGTTCCTCGAGGTGAACACCCGCCTGCAGGTCGAGCACCCCGTGTCCGAGGAGGTCACCGGCATCGACCTCGTGCGCGAGCAGTTCCGCATCGCGGCGGGCGGCACGCTCGACTACGACGACCCCGCCCCCGTCGGCCACTCGATCGAGTTCCGCATCAACGGCGAGGACCCGGGGCGCGGCTTCCTGCCGCAGCCCGGACCCATCCACGTGTTCAAGACGTTCGGCGGCCCCGGCATCCGTCTGGACTCGGGCGTCACCGCCGGCGACGTGGTCGGCGGCGCGTTCGACTCGCTGCTGGCGAAGATCATCGTCACGGGGCGCGACCGCGCCGAGGCGCTCGAGCGCTCGCGCCGCGCGCTCGACGAGTTCGAGGTCGCCGGTCTGCCGACCGTGCTGCCCTTCCACCGCAAGGTCGTGCGCGACCCGGCCTTCACGGCCGAGGACGGCGTGTTCGGCGTCTACACGCGCTGGATCGAGACGGAGTTCGTCAACGACATCCCTGCGTGGGACGGCGAACTCGACGCGCCGCGGGGGGCCGAGAGCCGTCACACCGTCGTCGTCGAGGTGGCGGGCAAGCGCCTGGAGGTGTCGCTGCCCGACCGGATCGCACAGGCGCCCGGCACCGCCGGTCGGCCCGCGATCGTGCCGCCGTCGCGCCGCAGCCACTCGACCGCCGTGTCGAGCGGCGCGTCGGGCGACGCCGTGAAGTCCCCCATGCAGGCGACCGTCGTCAAGGTCGCCGTCGAGGAGGGTCAGACGGTCGTCAAGGGCGACCTCGTGGTGGTGCTCGAGGCGATGAAGATGGAGCAGCCGCTGCAGGCCCACAAGGACGGCGTGGTCGCGCGGATCGACGCCACCCCGGGCGCCACGGTGCCCGCGGGCCACCAGCTGCTGCAGATCGCGTAGACCCGCGGGAGCGGGTGCCGGCTGAAGGTGCTCGCGCGGCCATCCGAGAGCCCGTGCGGCGCGGCGGACCGTCACGCCTCGGCGTGACCGAACAGTCCCGGGACGCCGCCGGTGTGAACGAACACCACGGGCCGGCCCGGAGCGATCTCACCCTCCTCCACCGCGGCGATGAGACCTGCCATCGCTCGCGCAGTGTAGGTCGGATCGAGGACGACGGCTTCCGTGCGCGCGACCATCTCGAGTGCTGCCCGAGCCTGGGGCGTGTATCTCTTGTAGCCGTCGCCGGACTGGTCCCGAACGCGCAGCGTCGCCGGGTCGATGCGGTCGCCGCGGATGAGGGGCGCGGCGTACGCCGCGACCGCCTGGGCGGCGTCCGGAAGGGCGCCCACGTCCACCCCCAGGACGCGGTCGACTCCCAGCACGGCGACCAGCCCCGCCATCGTGCCGCCCGAGCTCAGTGCGGTCACGACGTGGCGCACGTCGGGGACCTGCTCGAGGATCTCGGTCGCGCAGGTGCAGTACCCGCGGGCGCCCAGGCTGTCGGAACCTCCGAAAGGAATCACGAACGGCCGCGCCCCGCCTCGACGCAGGTGATCGACGACCGTCGTCGTGAACGCCGTCAATCCGTGGGGCGGCAGGTCGCCCGCCCACTCGATGCGAGCGCCGAACAGACCGTCGAGGAGGAGATTGCCCTGCGCGACCGCCGGCCGCGCGCCGCCGAGCACGAGCACGGCGCGCATGCCGATCCGCGCCGCGACGGCCGCGGTGAGCCGGGCGTGATTGCTCTGCGGTCCCCCCGTGGTGACGAGCACATCCGCGCCCTCCCGCTGAGCCTGCGCGGCGAAGTACTCGAGCTTGCGGAGCTTGTTGCCGCCGCCGCCCGTGCCCGTGAGGTCGTCCCGTTTCAGCCACAGATCGTCCGCGGCCAGCCCGATGGCCTCGGCAAGGCGCGGCGCCCGCTCCATCGGCGTGGGGAACGTGGCCAGTGCGAGCCGAGCGGGCTGATCGATCATGCGCCCCACCCTAGGACCCGCCCGACGTCGCCATCGCTCACCCCCGCCACGCCCGGTCCCCGTGATCCGCAGGGTCCGCCGGCCGGCGACGGAGTCTTAGGAGAAGGCGTTCATGAAGCCGAGGCTGCGGGCGATGATGCCGAGCTGGACCTCGGTCGATCCCTCGCCGATCGTGAGGATGCGCGCGTCGCGGTAGTGCCGCGCGACGGGGTTCTCGTTCATGAAGCCCCAGCCGCCGCAGATCTGCGTCGCATCGGCGGCGTTCCCCATCGCGGCCTCCGATCCGATCAGCTTCGCCAGCGAGGCCTCGGTCGTGAACGGGATGCCCGCGTCGATGCGGCGCGCGGCGTCGTGCATCACGGCGCGCGCGGCGGCGACACGGGCCTGCATGCGCGCGATCGTGAACGAGATGTGCTGGTTCTCGCCGATCGGCTTCCCGAACACCACGCGCTTCTTCGCATGCAGCACCGCCTGCTCGAGGCACCCCTGCGCGGCGCCGACGCACAGCGCGGCGAACGCGACGCGCCCCTCGTCGAGGATCGAGAGGAAGTTCGCGAAGCC
>NZ_JAPSJA010000152.1 GCF_031178525.1 Microbacterium sp. | reverse complement strand
GTGCCCGAGGAGTACCGCGGCATCGGCGTGCGCATCGAGGACGACATCCTGATGACCGAGGACGGCCCCGTGAACCTGTCCGCGGACGTCCCGCGCACGGCCGACGAGATCGAGGCGTGGATCGCGCGGCTGAACCCCGCTCGGTGAGTCACCGGTGACGCGCTCGCTCGCTCAGCGAGCGAGCGCGTCCACGAAGCGCGACAGCGTGGGCGCGAGCTCGGCGCCGATGACGTCTGCGGAACGCTTGCGGCCCTTCACCTCGAACGAGTGGTTGCCACCCTCGATCCACTCGACCGCCGCGTCCTGGCAGGTCGCGACCACGTCGTGGAACTGTGCGAGCGGCTGGATGAACGGATCGAGGTCGCCCTCGACGAACAGCTGCGGCTGAGCGACGGACGGCAGATGCTCGGCGCGGGGCTTTTCGGGCCTCCCGGGAGGGTGCAGCGGGTACCCGAGGTACGCCAGGCCGCGCACCGGGAAGTCCCCCTCTGCGGCCGCCATGGATGCCATCCGTCCGCCGTACGATTTCCCGGCTGCGATGACAGGCAGCCCGAGGCCGGCGGCGTGCGCGACCACCGCGCGCCACGCCGCCACCGCGTCGGCGGGACGGCCCGGCATGCGGCGGCCCGCCTCCACGTACGGGAAGTTGAAGCGGATCACCGTGATCCCGTCGTCCGCCAGGGCACGCGCGAGCCCCGTCAGGAACGGATGTCGCATGCCGGCGCCGGCACCGTGCGCCAGCAGCAGCACCGCCCGCGGGTCCGCGGCCGCGTCCGTCGCGATCGTGACGTCGACGGGCCGGCTCGCCAGCGGAACAGCCAGCGGGCTCTCGGACGCGCTCACGCGCGGTCGGGATCCCTCGGCTCGTCCTGCGGTGCCGTACCTGAGGGCGCACCCTGCTCAGGGCTGCTCCCCGACGCCTGAGGGGTCTGCGCGTCCGGAGCCTGGGGCTGCTCGGGCCGGGAGGTCGGCGGCAGGGGCGGCTCGGTCGGCGGCACCGGCGGCACGGGGTCCACGCGCACGCCGTACCGCGGCGGCTCCTGCGACACCGGAGGCGCGGGCGGGGTCACGACCTGCGTCGCGGGACGGGCGGGCGCGGGCTCGGCGCCCAGCACCTGGCGCGCCTTGCCGACGCTGCGCGACTGCACGGTGACGTCGTAGTGCTCGGCCGAGACCTGCATCACGCTCGCGAAGTCGCGGCGGCGGCGCAGGATCGAGTAGGCGATGAGGCGGAACAGCATGCCGAGCGCGATGCCCACGAGCAGCACGCCCGCGAACGTCGAGATCGGCAGGCCGGGCGTCCAGATCACCACCATGGCGGCGAACAGCAGGCCGAGCAGCACGCCGTTCACGGCACCGGACCACGCCGCCTGGGCGTAGCCGAGACGGCCGGTGACCTTCTCGACCGATCGCAGCGCGGTGCCGACGATCGCGATGTCGGCGGCGGGCACCTCCGCCGCGATCAGCTTCGACACCGCCTTCTGCGCCTGGTCGTACTCCTTGAAGCTCGCGACGATCTCACCGATCTCGAACGGCCTGTTCAACCCGCTCACCATGCTCATGCGCGCCATTCTCGCACGCGCGTGCGACGCGCCCTCCGTGAGCGCCGTGCTGGCGCGGCGGCGGCGCGGCGAGCCCGCCACGAGCGGATCGGCGTGCGGGACGCGCGGACTACGCTGGGGACATGAGCACGCAGAGGGTTTTCGCGGCGCGCCTTGCCGGCTGCCCCGTCTTCGACCCCGCGGGCGACCGGCTCGGCAAGGTCCGGGACGTCGTCGTCGTGTACCGAAGTAACGCGGCGCCCCGCGTGATCGGTCTGGTGTGCGAGATCCCCGGCCGGCGTCAGGTGTTCGTCAACATCGGGCGCATCACCTCCATCTCGTCCGGCCAGGTCATCACGACGGGTCTGATCAACGTGCGTCGCTTCCAGCCGCGCGCCGACGAGGTCCGCGTGCTCGCGGAGGTCGTCGGCCGTCGCGTGCACTTCGTGGACGGCAGCGGGTCGGCCGTGATCGAGGACGTCGCGATCGAACCCAACCGCGTCGGCGAATGGGCGATCGGCCAGCTGTTTCTGCGCAAGCCGAAGACGAGCGCATCGCCCTTCGCGAAGGGCCCGACCACGTTCGCGACGTGGAGCGAGGTGCGTGAGCACCAGACGCCCGGCCAGGCGCAGTCGGCCGAGGCCCTGGCCGCGAGTTACGCCGAGCTGCGCCCCGCCGACCTCGCCAACACGCTGCTCGATCTGCCCGAGGAGCGGATGATCAAGGTCGCCGAGGAGCTGTCGGACGAGCGTCTCGCCGACGCGCTGGAGGAGATGCCCGAGGAGGAGCAGGCGCACATCCTCGAGAAGCTCGGTGACGAGCGCGCGGCCGACGTGCTCGACGCGATGGATCCGGACGACGCGGCCGACCTCCTCGCCGAGCTCGAGCCGGAGCGCTCGGAGGAGCTGCTGCAGCTCATGGAGCCCGAGGAGGCCGAGGACGTCCGCATGCTGCTGCGCTACGGCGCGGACACGGCGGGAGGCCTCATGACCCCTGAGCCGATCATCATGTCGGCCGATGCCACGATCGCCGAGGCACTCGCGACCATCCGCCGTCACGAGCTGCACCCCGCACTCGCCGCGAGCGTGTTTGTCACGCTCCCGCCCTATGAGACGCCGACGGGCCGCTTCCTCGGCGCCGTGCACTTCCAGCGCATGCTGCGCTATCCCCCGCACGAGCGGATCGGCGCGATCCTCGACGACACGATCGATCCGATCCCGGTCACCGCCACGGCGGCCGAGGTCGCTCGTCGCCTGGCGAGCTACGACCTCGTGTCGCTGCCCGTCGTGGACCAGGCGCGCCGCCTGGTGGGAGCGATCAGCGTGGACGACATGCTCGACTACCTGCTGCCCGACGACTGGCGTTCGCAGGATGCCGACGCGCCGCTGCCGGTCGCGCCCGCGACCGGCTCGATTCCGAGGGTGAGGCGGGCGTGATGGCCGCGCGCGACATGTCCCGGCCCGACGTCGTGCGCGGCCGCTCGCCGATGCTCTCGTCCGCGGCGCCCCGGAACCGCGACCGCTTCGGGCGCGCGACCGAGTGGATCGCGCGCGCGATGGGCACCCCGACGTTCCTG
This sequence comes from Microbacterium sp., assembly GCF_031178525.1. GTDB lineage: Bacteria > Actinomycetota > Actinomycetes > Actinomycetales > Microbacteriaceae > Microbacterium. The sequence continues at coordinate 3,022 of NZ_JAPSJA010000152.1, read as the reverse complement.
ATCGCGCTCACGCTGTTCGTCGCGCTGTGGATGGTGTGGAACTCGGTGACACCCGAGGGCCTGCGGTTCGACTCGGCCGACCTCGGCTTCACGGCGCTGACTCTCGCGCTCTCGCTGCAGGCGTCGTATGCCGCGCCGCTCATCCTGCTCGCGCAGAACCGGCAGGATGACCGCGACCGCGTCCAGATCGAGCAGGACCGCCAGCGTGCCGAGCGCAACCTCGCCGACACCGAGTACCTCGCGCGCGAGATCGTGGCGCTGCGCCTGGCGCTCGGCGACATGCAGGAGCGCGCCGTGAGCCGCGACGTGCTGCGTGAGGAGCTGCGGGCGATGCTCGAGGAGCTCGACTCGCGCGACGCCGAGCGCGCGGACGACGAGAAGTGACGAACGGCACGGATCTCGCCGAGCGGGTGCGCGACGCGGTCGGCCGCGTGTCCGATCCGGAGCTGCGCCGCCCGCTGGCCGAGCTCGACATGGTGCGCGGTGTCGCGGCGGAGGGTGCGGATGTGCGAGTCGGCATCGCGCTGACCATCGTCGGCTGCCCCGCGGCGGACCGCATCGAGGCAGACGTGCGCCGCGCGGCCGAATCGGTGGCGGGCGTCGGCACCGTGACGATCGACGTGGGCGTCATGACGCCGGCCGAGCGTCAGGCGCTGACCTCCCGACTGCGCCCGGCGCGCGGCATGCCGTTCGGGCCCGAATCGCTCACGCGCGTGATCGCCGTCACGAGCGGCAAGGGCGGGGTCGGCAAGTCGACGGTGACGGCGAATCTCGCGGTCGCGCTCGCGCAGAGGGGCCTGTCGGTGGGCCTCGTCGACGCCGACGTGCACGGGTTCTCGATCCCGCCGCTGCTCGGACTCGCGAAGGACGGCGAGATCGCACAGCCGACGCGCGTCGACCAGCTCATGCTGCCGCCCGTCGCCCACGGCGTGAAGGCGATCTCGATCGGGATGTTCCTGCAGGACGACGGCACGGGGTCCGGATCCCGCACGGGAGCGGTCGCGTGGCGCGGGCCGATGCTGCACCGCACGGTGCAGCAGTTCCTCACCGACGTGTACTTCGGCGATCTCGACGTGCTGCTGCTCGACATGCCGCCCGGCACGGGAGATGTCGCGATCTCGGTCGGTCAGCTGCTCCCCCACGCCGACGTGCTCGTGGTCACGACGCCGCAGGCCGCAGCCTCTGACGTCGCCGTGCGCAGCGGTCTCGTCGCGCGGCAGACCGGACAGCGCGTGATCGGCGTGGTCGAGAACATGGCCGCCATGACCCTCCCCGACGGCACCGTGATGGACCTGTTCGGGTCGGGGGGCGGCGCCGAGGTCGCGGCCGCGCTGTCGGCGGAGGGGCAGGATGTCCCCGTGCTGGCTTCGATCCCGCTCAGCCCAGCGCTGCGTGCGTCCGGCGACGCGGGCGATCCGATCGTGGTGGCCCATCCGGAGGACGCCGCAGCGGCGGAGATCACGCGCCTGGCCGAGCGCATCGCGTCGCAGCCCCGGCGCCTCTCCGGGCGACGGCTTCCCGTCGCCCCTGCCCGCTGAGTCCTCGCTGACCGCCCCGTACCCCCTTCGCACCCGATCTTGGAGGGCAATGAACGGTGACACGCTGCAGCAGTGCGCGAGGGATCGCGTCGAGGAGCTCCCCGGTGCCGGTCTCGAGCATCCGTTCGGGCCGGAGTGGGAGGTGTTCAAGGTCCGGAACAGGGTCTTCATGCTGCTGACCGCGGTCACGGGTGAGCCGATCGTCATCGTCAAGGCTGCGCCGCACGATGGCGAAGCGCTCCGCGAGCAGCATGACGACATCACGCCGGGGTATCACATGAACAAGCGGCAGTGGATCACCCTGCACCCGGGCGGGAGTCTGCAGAAGCAGATCGTCGAGGAGCTGGTGACCGAGTCCTACCTGCTGGTCGTCGAGAACCTGCCGAAGGCTCAGCGGCGGGTGGGTCCGGTCACGTTCGGGAGGAACGGTCGGTGACCTTCTCCCGCGAGGACCTGCGCCAGGCCGCGCGAGGCACCGCGGCGCTCCCGCCGCACGATGCGTCACGGGACCGAGCTCAGCGCCCCGTTCAGGTGGCTTCGCTGTCGAACGGCGGCGGCGTCGCGGCGGTGAAGGTGTGCCGCACCATCGGGCCCGAGGGGCGCGGCGGCGCGATGAGGGGCGTCGCCGGCTTCGGCGCCGGCTCGTCGTCCTCGAGCAGCGCCTCACGGATGATGCGACGCGGGTCGTACTGACGCGGGTCGAGTTTGCGCCAGTCGACCTCGTCGAACTCGGGGCCCATCTCCTCGCGCACCCGGGTCTGCGCACCCCGCGCGAAGTCCCGCACCCGCTTGACGGTGCTCGCCAGCAGCTCGGCGTAGCGCGGCAGCCGCTCGGGACCGATCAGCAGCGCGGCGATCACGCCGATCAGCAGCACCTTCTCGAAGGTGAGCCCGAAGAACATGGCCTCCAGCCTACCGGCCGCGCCTGTCCGGTCCGCGCGTCCGGCGACCGTACGCTTGTGGGTGATCCAGGAGGTTTCAATGAGCGAGCATGACGCGATCGCGCGCTTCGCACGGGAGACGGTCGTCGAGCCCGAGCACATCGCGAAGGCCCGTCAGCACGCGCTCGAGCTCGGCGCCGGGCCGATCAGCGCGGGTGTCGGCGCGCAGTGCGCCGTGATCGCGGCGGCGACCGATGCGCGCTCGATCATCGAGATCGGCACGGGCGCGGGCGTCTCCGGCCTGTGGCTGCTGCGCGGCGCCCCGAAGGCGGTGCTCACGACCATCGACAACGAGCCGGAGCACCTCGCCGCGGCGCGTCAGGCGTTCACGCAGTCGCGCATCCCTTCGTCGCGCGTGCGCCTGATCACGGGGCGCGCCGCCGACGTCCTGCCCCGCATGAACGAAGCGTCATACGACATCGTGCTGGTCGACGCAGACCCCGAGAACACCCTCGAGTACGTCGAGCACGCCCTGCGGCTCGCCCGTGCGGGAGGGACCGTGCTGGTGCCGCGCGTGCTGAACGGGCGCGTGGCGGACCCCGT
>NZ_JAPSJA010000151.1 GCF_031178525.1 Microbacterium sp. | reverse complement strand
GCGAGGTCCTCGTCGCGCGGCGTGCCGACGACGAACGAGACCGCGGAGTCGGCGACCCAGCCGTTCAGGGACACGGCGAAGTCGAGCGTCACGAGATCGCCGTCGCGCAGGTCGTAGTCGTGGGGGAGACCGTGCAGCACCGCGTCGTTGACGGAGGTGCAGATGACCTTGCCGAACGGGCTCGCGCCGAAGGACGGGTGGTAGTCGATGTAGCAGGACTCGGCGCCGGCCCTGCGGATCAGCTCGTGAGCGCGACGGTCGATCGCGAGCAGATTCGTGCCGACGGTCGTCTCGTGGCGCAGGGTCTCGAGGGTCTCCGCGACGAACCGGCCGACGGGCCGCATCTGCTCGATCTCGGCGGGCGTGCGCAGTTCGATCATGGGGGTCCTCTCGGGTCGGCCTCCATTCTCCCCGATGGAGCCCGATACCTTCCTCAACGCTGTGTCTTCCCTATGCCCATGCCCGCCCGGATCGGCCGCGGCATAGCATCGCGGTATGGCGCTTCGACGCATCTTCTCCCGCTGGCTGTGGCCTTCGGCCTTCGCGCTGCCCGTGTGGCTGCTGATCGGGTGGGGCATCTCGGGTGCCGGCGGCTGGGCGTTCCTGTGGGTGCTGTTCGTCGCGCTGCCGTCGGTATTCCTCGCGCAGTCGGCGTTCACGCTCCTCAACCGCGCGCGACCGTCGGTGCGGCGCACGGGCGTCGTGTCCTGGATCGACGTCGCGGGCTTCGGCGTCTGGCACGTCCTGACGATCGCCGTGGGTCTGTTCAACGAGTCGTGGTTCGGGCTGACCCTCGCGCTCGCGATCGCCGCGGCGCTCGGCGTGCTGTGGCTTCAGGTGTGGCAGCTGTGGCGCGAGGCCGCGCTGACGCGCCGCACCTCCGACACCGGCGTGATCGTCGTCAACGAGCGCTTCTGAGCATCCCGCCGCGGAACGGACCGGGCGTTTGGCCGCGCGTGTCGCGCGTGGCATAATGAACCCTTGTGCCGTGGCCGGTGCAGCTGTCGCTGTGCCCGCTTCGCCGCTCTGCCTCAGGGGAGCCGAGGGTCATCCGACCTCACGACACGCACAGACCAATCCTTGAACTCATCGCGGCCGACCTGTGGCGGCCGCAGGAAGTGATCAGACATGCACATGCTCGACGCCGTCGACGCGGCCTCGCTGCGCTCCGACATCCCCGCCTTCGGCCCCGGTGACACCGTCAAGGTGCACGTGAACATCGTCGAGGGCAACCGCTCGCGCATCCAGGTGTTCCAGGGCGTCGTCATCGCTCGCCAGGGCGACGGCGTGCGCGAGACCTTCACGGTCCGCAAGATCAGCTTCCAGGTCGGCGTGGAGCGCACCTTCCCGGTGCACTCGCCGGTCATCGACCACATCGAGGTCGTGACCCGCGGTGACGTGCGTCGCGCCAAGCTGTACTACCTGCGCAACCTGCGCGGCAAGAAGGCGAAGATCAAGGAGAAGCGCGGCTGAGCCCACGCCTCTTCGACGGAACCCCGCGACCGGCCGGTCGCGGGGTTCCGTGCTTTCCGGCCGGAGGGGAGGGGGCGGAGGTTGGCCCGCTCCTCGGCACGCCGTGCATCGGAGCGGCCGGGATATGCGACCCTGGAAAGGGCGCTCCGGGACCGGCGCGCGCAGGAGAAGGAACCGATGAGCACCGATCCCACCGCGTCTGCGGCACCCCCGTTTCGACGCGGCCGGCGTGAGGCGGAGCAGGCTGCCGCGGCATCGCGCCGCACGCGCGGCTGGCTCGCCTTCCTGCGGGACGTCGTGGTCATCATCGTCATCGCGGTGCTCGTGTCGTTCCTCGTCAAGACCTTCGTCGTCCGGTCGTTCTTCATCCCGTCCGCGTCGATGGAGGACACGCTGATCATCGACGACCGCATCCTGGTCGACGAGCTCACGCCGAACTGGACCGGGTACTCGCGGGGCGATGTCGTCGTCTTCCGTGATCCGGGCGGATGGCTCGAGCCGATGCCGCAGCCCGAGCACTCGCCGTTCGAGGCCGCCGTCGACTGGGTGCTGAGCCTCGTCGGGCTGTCGGCGTCCGACTCGGACGATCATCTCGTCAAGCGCATCATCGGGCTGCCGGGCGACCACGTCGTGTGCTGCAACGCGCTGGGCCAGGTGTCCCTCAACGGCGTCCCGGTCGACGAGCTCGACTACCTCAAGCTGCCGCCGGGCGACACCGAGGCATCCGAGGACCCGTTCGACGTCACGGTGCCCGACGGCTCGCTCTGGGTCATGGGCGACAATCGCGACAGGTCGCGCGACTCCCGCTACAACACGGACCAGCCGGGGGGCGGCTTCGTGCCCCTCGACAACGTCGTCGGCAAGGTGTTCCTGCGCACCTGGCCGTTCGACCGCTTCGGCGGGATCGACGGGCACCACGAGGTGTTCGCGGGTGTCCCCGAACCGGAGGGGGCCACGGACTGATGGCCGTGGCGGTGCCGACCCTGTCCCTCGAGCGCAGGCTGCTGCGGGAGACGCCGCTGGTGTTCGCGTGCGACGAGGTCGGCCGCGGCGCCCTGGCGGGTCCGGTGGCGGTCGGCGCCTCCGTGATCGACGCCGCCTCCGCGCGACGGCGCGTTCCGGCGGGGCTGCGCGACTCGAAGCTCGTGCCGGAGCTGCGGCGCGCGGACGTCGCGGAGCGCGCTGCGGGATGGGTGCGCGCCAGCGCGGTCGGCTGGGCCGAGTCCGAGGAGATCGACGAGATCGGCATCATGCGCGCTCTCGGGCTCGCGGCCGTGCGCGCCCTTGCGGCGCTCGAGGAGCTCGGCTTCGCGCCCGCCGCGGGCGTCGTGCTGCTCGACGGCAACCACGACTACATCAACCCGGTGTCGGGCGCGCGGCTGCCGGTGCGTCCCGTGATCAAGGCCGACCGCGACTGCGCATCCGCATCGGCGGCGTCCGTGATCGCGAAGGTCGCGCGAGACGCGCGGATGGTCACGCTGCACGACGACCACCCGGCCTACGAGTGGCGCAGCAACAAGGGCTATGCGAGCCCGGCGCATCGCGCCGCCATCCGCGAGCTCGGGTTGAGCACGCACCACCGCCGGTCCTGGGCGATCGCGGACGCACCCACACTGTTCTGACGCTGTGCGGCGGGCCCGTCCGGCGGTCATAGGATGGTCTCACCATGGATGACGAGGTCTTCGACGACTACGACCGCGAACTCGAGCTGGCGCTCTACCGCGAATACCGGGACGTCGTCTCCCAGTTCCAATACGTGATCGAGACGGAGCGGCGCTTCTATCTGGCGAACGACGTCAGCGTCGTGCGCCACGACACCGAGCACGACTTCTACTTCGAGCTGACGATGACGGATGTCTGGGTCTGGGACATCTATCGCGCCGACCGCTTCGTGAAGTCGGTGCGCGTGCTGACGTTCAAGGACGTCAACATCGAGGAGCTGTCGCGCCGCGACTTCCAGCTGCCCGAGGAGCTCTCGCTCGACGGGAAGTGACGCTCAGTCGCGCAGCGGTGATCCGGCGACGTCGAACCGGAAGCCGCCGAACTCGCCCGACAGCAGCGGGCGGGCGGCCGCGATGGAGGCCTGCACCTCGGGCAGCGCGAGAGATGCGCGGTGCGCGTCGGCGCTCTCCCACAACTCCATGACGAACACGGTGTCGGGCTGGTCGTCGGAGGTCCCCACCTCGTAGAGCAGGCACCCGACCTCGGCCAGCCGGTCGGAGCGCCGCGTCAGGATCGCCACGAGCTCGTCGCGCCGACCGCTCTCGGTTCCGAGGGTTCCCACGTTCGCGAAGGTCATGTCCGGAGGCTAGCGCGGAGCGCCGACGTCACGCGCTGAGCCTCGTCCACAGGACGCGCTCCATGGGGGTTGTCCGGAATCGACCCGCGGCGATCCGTGCGGCGGGCAGCGGCCGGGCACGCTCGAGGGCATGGCACGCAAGGACGATCTGGGACGGGCGGGGGAGGACCGCGCCGCCTCCTATCTGAGGGACCGCGGCTACCAGATCCTCGATCGCAACTGGCGCTGCCGGGACGGCGAGATCGACATCGTCGCGGTCTGCGGCGACCGTGTCGTCGCGGTGGAGGTGAAGACCCGCAGCGGTATCGGGTACGGGCATCCGTTCAGCGCGATCGACGACGACAAGCTCGGCCGGATGTGGCGGCTCGCACTCGCCTGGGCCGCGGCGAATCCGGATGCCGCGCGACGGCGTCGGATCAGCGTGGACGCGATCGCGATCGTGGGGCGGGATCCCCGCAGCGGCACGCTCGAGCACCTCGAGGGCCTCCGATGAGGGTCGCCCGCACCTGGGCCGTCGCGCTCACGGGATTGCGAGGCGAGCTCGTGGAGGTGGAGGCCGACATCACGGCGCAGAAGCCGGAGTTCCGGATCATCGGCCTCGGTGACAAGGCACTCGGCGAGGCGCAGCGGCGTGTGATGAACGCGTGTGAGAACAGCGACATGCGCCTGCCCGACCGGCGCGTCACCGTCAACCTGTCGCCGGCGGGTCTGCCCAAGCAGGGCACGGCCTTCGACGTGGCGATCGCCGTCGCATCCCTCGCGATCGATGGCTTCGTCCTGACGGAGTCGCTCGCGCGGACCGTGCACATCGGCGAACTGGGGCTCGACGGGAGGCTGCGCCCCGTGCCAGGCGTCCTGCCGGCCGTGCACGCAGCCGCCAGCCGGGGCTTCGAGAGATTCGTCGTGCCCCACGCGAACCGGGCCGAGGCCGAGCTGGTGCCGGGGATCGAGGTGCTCGGCGCCGTCTCGCTGGCGGAGGTGGCGCGTTGGCATGGTGCCGATGTCGAGGTGCCCGACCATGACCCGGTGCCGGGCGAGGCGCGCACCGGCGCGGCGGGCGATCCGCTGGACCTGGCGGAGATCGTCGGGCAGCCCGCCGCTGTCGAGGCGCTCATCGCGGCCGCGGCGGGCGGCCACCACCTGCTGATGTCGGGGCCGCCGGGAGCGGGGAAGACGATGCTCGCGCGCCGGCTGCCCGGCATTCTGCCGCCGCTCGACGACGAGGCGGCGCTCGAGGTCGCGTCGCTGCGCTCGCTGGCGGGCGAGTCGGTCGTCGCGCTCGATCGCACCCCGCCGTTCGAGGCGCCGCACCACTCCGCGTCGATCGCGGCGCTCGTGGGCGGCGGATCGCGCACGGCTCAGCCTGGCGCGATCGCGCGCGCCAGCCGCGGTGTGCTGTTCGTCGACGAGGCGGCCGAGGCGCCGGGCGGCGTGCTCGACGCGCTGCGGCAGCCGCTGGAGCAGGGGCGCATCGAGATCCACCGCGCCGGGTTCCGGGCGGAGTTCCCCGCGCGCTTCCAGCTGGTCCTCGCGACGAACCCGTGTCCGTGCGGCGAGTACGGCGTGCGCGGTGGCACGTGCGTGTGCGCTCCCAGCGTGGTGCGACGCTACCTCGCGAAGCTGTCGGGTCCGCTGCTCGACCGGATGGACATCGATCTGCGCCTGCAGCGGGTCGCGTCCTCCCGGATGGGCGATTCGCCGAGCGTGTCGACGGCGCAGGCGCGCGAGCGCGTGGCCATCGCGAGGGAGCGCGCGGCGCGGCGCTTGGGCGGTACGCCCTGGCGCTTGAACGCCGACGTGCCGGGCGCGTGGCTGCGCCAGGGGCCTCGGCCGATCGCGCGCGAGGCTCGCCGCACGCTCGAAACGGCGCTGCAGCGCGGCGGGATCACCCTGCGCGGTTACGACCGCATCCTACGCGTCGCGTGGACACTGGCTGACCTCGCCGGGCGCGATGAGCCGACCGCCGCCGAGGTGGGTCAGGCCCTGTTCCTGAAGAAAGGCGTGGTGTCGTGAACGAGAGCAAGACGAGCCTGCTGGGCGATCCCGGTCTGCGGAGGGCAGCCGAGCGCGTGGCGTCCTCGGTCGACGACCCGGAGGTGCTCACGGCGCGCATCGCATGGAGCGCCCTCACCGAGCCCGGGGAGGGCGTGAGCGGGCGCCTCGTCGCCGAATGCGGTCCGGTCGCGGCACTGCAGCTCGTCGAGGACCTCGCCGCCGGCGTCCAGACCCCGGACGTCCCCGGCGTGACGGCACGAGATCTCGAGGCCGCGCTGGGACGCTGGCGACCGCGGCTCGATGCGCTCATGATCGCGACGCTCGCCGAGAGCGGCGCGAGAGCGGGTCTCACGGTGCTCGCGCCGGAGGGCCGCGACTGGCCCG
>NZ_JAPSJA010000150.1 GCF_031178525.1 Microbacterium sp. | reverse complement strand
GCGACCTGCTCGATCGCCCGTCTCGTCGCGTATGCCGCGGAGGCGCCCGCCGAGTGGCGCGCCGCCCGCGCGTTCCCCGACGCCGCCCACTCGCTGCTCGCGTCCTTCAAGATCTGGAACACCGCGACCGTCGGCGGCAACATCGCCCAGTCGTTCGCGGCCGCGGCGATGGTCTCGCTCGCCGCCGGACTCGACGGCACCGCGCTGGTGTGGACGCCCGACGGCGGCGAACGCCGCGTGCCCGTGGCCGAGATCCCGGCGGACGACGGGCGCAGCACACTGCGCCCGGGCGAGGTGCTGCGCGCGATCGACCTACCCTCGCACGCGCTGAGCGCGCCCTTCGCGCTGGAGCGCATCGCCCTCGCGGAGTGGGGCCGCGCGGCGGCGGTCGTGACCGGCCGCCTGGACGAGGACGGCTCCGCGGTCTTCACCGTGACGGCCGCGACCACGACCCCCGTCGTGCTGCGGTTCACGTCCGCGCCGTCGCCCGTCGACCTGTCCGCGGCCGTGCGCGGGGCGTCGGGCTGGTACGGCGATCCCCTCGGCTCGGCGGACTGGCGGCGCGCCATGAGCGTCGTGCTCGCACACCGGGCCCTCGCGAAGCTGGAGCGTGCCGCATGAGGTTCCACGTGGACGGGCGACGAGTCGAGGCCGATCCCCGCGCAGGGCAGTCGCTGCGCACGCTGCTGCGCGAGAGCGGCGCGGCCTCCGTCAAGAAGGGCTGCGACGCGGGCGACTGCGGCGCCTGCGCGGTGCTGCTGGACGGCGATCCCGTGCACTCGTGCGTGGTCCCCGCCCTGCGCGCGGCGGACCGCGCGGTCACGACGGCAGCGGGGCTCGCACCCGGCGACGACCTGCACCCCGCGCAGGAGGCGCTGGCGGCGGGCTTCGGCTTCCAGTGCGGCTTCTGCACGCCGGGCATGAGCGTCACGGCGTCGTGCCTCGGTCCGGACGACCTGCCGGAGCTCGACCGGCGCCTGAAGGGAAGTCTGTGCCGGTGCACGGGGTACCGCCCGATCCGCGAGGCGATCCGCTCGTCCGTGCTGGGCCCCGTGCGCACGACGGGGTCGCGCGAGGGCGACGGCGTGGGCTCCTCGGTCGTGCCGGAGGCCGCGCGGCGCATCGTGCAGGGCCTGGAACCGTACACGTTCGACGAGGTGCCGGAGGGCGCGCTCGTCCTGCGCGTGGTCGGCTCGCCGCACGCGCACGCCCGTATCCTGTCCATCGACGCCCGCGAGGCCCTCGCGGTGCCGGGCGTGATCGCCGTGTACACGCACGCCGACGCGCCGCCGGCCCGCTACTCGACCGCGCGGCACGAGCAGCGCCAGGACGATCCCGACGACACGCGCATGCTCGACGACGTGGTGCGCCACGTGGGGCAGCGCGTGGCCGCGGTGCTTGCCGAGACGTCGACGGCGGCCGAGCGCGCGTGCGGCCTCGTCCGCGTCGAGTACGAGGTGCTGCCCGCCGTGTTCGATCCGGAGGAGGCCCGGCGACCCGGCGCGCCGCTCGTGCACGCCGAGCGCACGATCGAGGACCGCGTGGCCGATGCGTCGCGCAACGTCGTCGCGCAGCTGCACACGGGCTACGGCGGCGACGCCGACGCGGCCCTGGCGGCGAGCGCGGTGACGGTGTCCGGCACCTGGCGGACGGGCCGATCCGCGCACGCGCAGCTCGAGACGCACGGCGCCGTGGGCTGGCTGGACGACGACGGGCGACTGGTCATCCGCTCGTCGACGCAGGTGCCGTTCCTCACGCGCGACGAGCTGTGCACGCTGTTCGACCTGCCGCAGGAGAAGGTGCGCGTGTTCGCCCCGCGCGTGGGCGGCGGCTTCGGCGGCAAGCAGGAGATGTTCACGGAGGACCTCGTGGCGTTCGCTGTGCTGCGCACGGGCCGCCCGGTGGCGTACGAGTACTCGCGTGCCGACCAGTTCTGGCGCGCCTCCCTGCGGCATCCGATGCGCGTCTCCGTCGCGCTCGGCGCCGAGCCCGACGGACGCCTCACGGCCCTGAAGCTCGACGTCCTGAGCGACACGGGCGCGTACGGCAACCACGCGATCGGCGTGCTGTTCCATGGCTGCGCGGAGTCGGTGACGATCTACCGCTCCCCCGTCGTGCGGGTCGACGCCGAGGCGGTGTACACGCACAACGTCCCCTCCGGCGCGTTCCGCGGCTACGGGCTCGGTCAGGTCATGCTCGGCATCGAATCGGCGCTCGACATGCTGGCCGAGCGGCTCGGGATCGACCCGTTCGAGCTCCGCCGGATCAATGCGGTGCGCGAGGGCGACCCCATCCGCAGCGCGGACGGGCACGTCGAGGACGACCTCGTGTGGGGCAGCTACGGCCTCGACCAGTGCCTCGACCTGGCGCAGGATGCGCTCGCGCACGGCGGCGAGGAGGCGCCCCCCGGCTGGCTCGTCGGAGAGGGCATGGCCGCCGCGATGATCGCCACGCTGGCGCCGCGCGGGCATTTCGCGCAGGCGACCGCGACGCTCGACGCGGACGGCGCGTTCACCCTCCGCACGGGAACGGCCGAGTTCGGCAACGGCACGACGACCGTGCAGCGGCAGATCGCCGCGAGCGTGTTCGGCGTCGAGCTCGCCCGCATCCGCCTGGCGCATGCCGACACGGATGCCGTCTCGTACGACACGGGAGCGTTCGCGTCCGCCGGCATCACGGTGGCGGGCAAGGCGCTGCACGCCGCGTGCCTCGCCCTGCGCGACCGGATCGTCGCGGAGGGCGCCGCACGTGCCGGCGTCCCAGTCGGCGCGTGCACGTTCACGCCGACCGCGGTGCGGACGCCGGCGGGCGACATCCCGCTCGCGCGGCTCGCCGGCCTCACGGCGTCGGGCGAGGAGCGCGGCGACCACCGCTCGCTCGCGTTCAACGTGCACGCCGTGCGCGTGGCGGTCGATCCGGAGACCGGCGTGGTGCGGATCCTGCGCAACGTGCACGCGGCGGACGCGGGGTTCGTCATGAACCCCGCGCAGTGCCGCGGCCAGATCGAGGGCGGCGTGGCGCAGGGCGTCGGCGCCGCGCTGTACGAGGAGGTGATCGTCGAGGAGGGGCAGGTGCGCAACCCCGCGTTCCGCACGTACCGCGTGCCGCAGTCGGCCGACATCCCCGACGTCGAGATCCTGTTCGCCGATACGAGCGACGATCTCGGCCCCTTCGGCGCCAAGTCGATGAGCGAGTCGCCGTACAACCCCGTGGCTCCCGCGATCGGCAACGCGATCGCCCGTGCGCTCGGCCGCCGGCCCTTCGTGCAGCCGTTCACGCGCGAGCGCGTGTGGCGCCTGGCACAGGGCGCCTGAGCCGCTCGGAGGGTGCGGGCAGCGCCGCTGATGCGCGAGACCTCGACCCGCGCGCGAGACATCACCGTGCGTCGATGTCTCGTGCGCCGGATGAGGTCTCGCGGCGGGCAGCGGTGATCGCGGCGCGCGTCCTGAAGCCATCACTTCACCCTTTACGTGCCGGAAACGCCAGGGAAACGGCGCCGATCCGGGCGGCCGCTTGACTGCAGGAACCCGGATCGCGCGCCTGGCGATCCGCACTCCCCGCCGTCGAAAGGCCCGCCATGTCCCCGCGCCGTCTCCTCCTGCTCCCCGCCGCCGCCGCGGCATCCGCCCTCCTGCTCGCCGGCTGCGCCCCCGCCGCGGACGCGAGCGGCGGCGCGACCGGCGAGACGGTCACCGTCACGATCGGCACCCTGCGCGGCCAGCCGCACTTCTACGCGCCCTTCCTGTACGAGGACTTCGCCCCCGACGGCGTGGAGTTCGAGGTCGTCACGCTCGACACGACACCGGCGCTGAGCGACGCGCTGGTCGCCGGGACCGTCGACTTCGCCGTCAGCGGCCTCACGCCCACGATCTCCTCGATCGCGCAGGGCCGCGACCTCCGCATCGTCGCCTCCGCGGCGGACGGCGGCAGCGGCTTCGTCGGCAGCGAGGGCATCGACAGCCCCGAGGATCTCGTGGGCAAGACCGTGGGGTACATCCAGGGCTCCGCACAGGAGATCGCGATGCGCCTCACGCTCGAGGAGGCGGGCGTCGATCCCGAGGACGTCGAGCTCATCACGGTACCCGTGCCGGAGATGGCCGGTCAGTTCGCCGCGGGAGATCTCGACGCCTTCTTCGGCGTGGAGATCGGCGCATCCATCGCGCTGCAGAACGGCGGGCATTCCTTCGCCGACCCGTATGCCACCCCCATCGGCCGGGTCAACCTCGGGCTGATCACGACGGGGGCGCTGATCGACGAGGACCCCGATCTCGTGGCCGAGGTCGTCGGCACGCACGCCGCCGCGACGGAGTGGATGACCGGCAACGAGGACGAGTGGCTCACGGAGATGGTCGAGACCTTCGGCGGCGACCAGGCGATCTTCGACACGGCGATCGAGAACTTCTGGATGCGCTCGGACCTCAGCGAGGAGTACCAGGGCCAGCTCGAGGCGCTCGCCGGCGAGATGGCCGAGCTGGGGCTGATCGACGAGGCCCCCACGGCCGACGAGCTCGTCGACACGTCGTTCGTCGAATGAGCGCCGTGATCACGGCCCCCGCGCCGGTCGCACCCGCGCCCGCCCGCGGGCGCCGGCGGGCGTCCGCGCGGCGCGGGCTGCGCTCGGTCCCCGCGCGCATCGCTCTGGGTCTGGTCGTCCCGGTCGTGTTCGTCGTGTTCTGGCACATCGGCCGCGAGCTGCAGCTCGAGCTCCCGTTCGGGATCCGGATGGGGTTCCTGCCGTACCCGGGCGAGGTCGCCGTGACGCTGTGGGACTTCGCGTTCGGCGGCGTGCGCGACGACGCCTTCAGCGGCACGCTGTGGGAGCACCTTGGCGCCTCCGTGATGCGCGTCCTGGCCGGCTTCGGGCTGGCGGCGCTCATCGGCGTCCCGCTCGGCGTGCTGATGGGGCGGTTCTACACGGTGGATGCGCTGTTCGATCCCTTCGTGAACCTGCTGCGGCCGATCCCGGCGACCGCCTGGGTGCCGCTCGTGGCGCTCATCATCGGCATCGGCGACCAGGCCACGGTGTTCCTCATCACGCTCTCGGCGTTCTTCCCGATCGTCCTCGGGGCGGCGAGCGGCACCCGGCAGGTGCCGGAGCGCCTCGTAGAGGCCGCGCGGATGCTGGGGACGACGCGCCTGGACGTCCTGTGGCGGATCATGGTGCCCGCCGCGGCTCCCGCGATCGTCAACGGCCTGCGCGTGGGCCTGGGGCTCGCATGGGTCGTCCTGGTGCTCGGCGAGACCACAGGCGTGACGACCGGCCTGGGGGCGACCATCACGCTCGCGCGCGACATCGTGCGCACCGACCTGATCGTGGTCGGCATGATCTGCATCGGCCTGGCCGGGTTCGGCTCGGATCGGCTGCTGACCCTGATCCTGCGGCTGGTCGGCGGCCGCCGCCCGGTGTTCGCATGAGCCGTTCGACCATCCACGCACGAGAGGAGCGCCCGTGAGCGCGGAGATCCTGATGGAGGGACTCGAGAAGCGGTACGAGACGAGCGCCGACGACGTCGTCGCGGTGGCGGACGTCGACCTGCGGGTCGCGGCCGGCGAGTTCGTCGCCGTGGTGGGCGCGAGCGGATGCGGCAAGAGCACGCTGCTGCGCATCCTCGCCGGCTTCGAGCCGGCGAGCGCGGGCGACGTGCAGGTCGGCGGCGTGCCCGTGCGCGGGCCGGGACCGGATCGCGGTGTGGTGTTCCAGGACTACGGTCTGTTCCCGTGGTTGAGCGTCCGCGAGAACGTGGCGTACGGTCCGCGCCGACGCGGCGCCTCGCGACGCGAAGCGGATGCGCTCGCCGACCGCTACCTCGAGACCGTCGGCCTGACCCGCTTCGCGGCGCGCTTCCCGGGCGAGCTGTCCGGCGGCATGCAGCAGCGCGTCGCGATCGCCAGGGTGCTGGCCAACGACCCCGCCGTGATGCTGATGGACGAGCCGTTCGGTGCGCTCGACGCGCTGACGCGCTCCGAGCTGCAGGGGCAGCTGCGCCGCATCCACCGCGATGAGGGCCGCACCGTCCTGTTCGTCACGCACTCGATCGAGGAGGCCGTGTACCTGGCCGACCGCGTCGTCGTGATGACGGGCGGCGCGTCGCACGGCGTTGCGGGGCACATCCGCGACATCGTGCGGATCCCGCTCGGCGCGGAGCGCGACGTCACGGACCCGGAGTTCAACGCGCTCAAGCGCACGATCTCCGCGCTCGTGCACGAGCGGGCGGCTGTCACGGCGGC
>NZ_JAPSJA010000149.1 GCF_031178525.1 Microbacterium sp. | reverse complement strand
GCCTCGCCCGGCGTGATGATGCCGGGGCAGTTCGGGCCGATGATGCGGGTCTTGTTGCCCTTCGACTGCGCGTACGCCCACGCCTCGGCGGTGTCGCCGACGGGCACGCCCTCGGTGATCACGACGAGCAGCGGGATCTCGGCGTCGATGGCCTCGATCATCGCGTCCTTCGTGAAGGCCGGCGGCACGAACGCGATCGACACGTCGGCACCGGTCTTCTCGATGGCCTCGGCGACCGTCCCGAACACGGGCAGGTCGACCTCGCCCTCGTGCGCCGTCTCGTGCGTGACGGTCGAGCCCGCCTTGCGCGCGTTGACGCCGCCGACGACGTTCGTGCCGGCCTTGAGCATGAGCGCGGTGTGCTTGGTGCCCTCACCGCCGGTGATGCCCTGGACGATGACCTTGGAGTCCTTGTTGAGGTAGATCGACATCTTCTCTAGTCCTTATCCGATCCGTGCGTCTCAGGCGTTCGCCAGCTCGGCGGCCTTGTCGGCGCCCTCGTCCATGCCGGACGCGAGCGTGACGAGCGGGTGGTTCGCCGCGGCGAGGATCGCGCGGCCCTCCTCGACCTGGTTGCCGTCGAGGCGGACGACGAGCGGCTTGGTGGCGTGGTCGCCGAGGATCTCCAGGGCCTTCACGATGCCCTCCGCGACCGCGACGCATGACGTGATGCCGCCGAAGACGTTCACGAACACGCTCTTGACCTGCTCGTCGCCGAGGATGACGTCGAGGCCGTTGGCCATGACCTGTGCGTTCGCGCCGCCGCCGATGTCGAGGAAGTTCGCGGGCTTCACGCCGCCGTGCTTCTCGCCCGCGTACGCGACGACGTCGAGCGTCGACATGACGAGGCCCGCGCCGTTGCCGATGATGCCGACCTGGCCGTCCAGCTTGACGTAGTTGAGGCCGTTGGCCTTGGCCTTCGCCTCGAGCGGGTCGGCGGCCTCCTTGTCCTCGAGCTCCTCGTGCTCGGGGTGGCGCACCTCGCTGGCGTTGTCATCCAGCGTGACCTTGCCGTCGAGGGCGATGATGTCGCCCGCGCCCGACAGGATCAGCGGGTTCACCTCGACGAGGGTCGCGCCCTCGCCCTTGTAGACGTCGTAGAGCTTGACGAAGACGTCGGAGACCTTCTCGACGAGGTCCTCGTCGAAGTTCGCGGCGCGCGCGATCTCGACGGCCTTCTCCTTGGTGATGCCGTCCAGCGGGTCCACCTCGACGCGCGCGAGCGCCTCGGGCTTCTCGACCGCGAGCTGCTCGATCTCCATGCCGCCCTCGACGCTGCACAGCGACAGGTACGAGCGGTTGGCGCGGTCGAGCAGCACCGAGAAGTAGAACTCGCGCGCGATGTCGGCGCCCTGCGCGACCATGACGCGCTTGACGACGTGGCCCTTGATGTCGAGGCCGAGAATGGCCTTCGCGGCCTCGTACGCCTCGTCCGGGGTCTTGGCGACCTTGACGCCGCCGGCCTTGCCGCGCCCGCCGGTCTTGACCTGCGCCTTGACGACCACCACGCCGCCGATCTTCTCGGCCGCTGCCTTCACCTCCTCGGGGGTGTCGGCGACGATGCCGGCGAGCACCGGCACCTCGTACTTCTCGAAAAGGTCTCGAGCCTGGTACTCGTACAGATCCACGTTGCAATCCTTCGGTGGGGCCACGGGAGGAGACTGATTGTCTCGACGTCGAGAGATCTCGACCGAGATCCCAGCCTACCCCGCGCTTCCGAGCGCAAGAAAAAACGCGACCCCGGATGATCCGGAGTCGCGTCGTCGAAGACGGGGGTGGTCAGCGCCTCGTCTTGCTGAAGTGCATGGGCAGCGCCATCGCGAGGCAGATGGCGATGATGCCCGCGGCGAACACGACGCCCTGCCACGCCTCGATGTTGATCGCGACGCCGAACAGCGCCATGCCGCCGAGGAACAGCAGCAGCGAGATGATGAACATGCGAGACCTCCATAGGGCGCCGTCGGGAACCTCGTCCAGTCTATGGCACGCGTTCCGCGGTCTCGGATGGCGGAGATCTCCAAACGACTCGGACGACGGCGAGGGGCTCTCCTAGCCTGACCGCATGGCATCCGAGCTCTTCCCCGGAGAGAAGGTCCTCTCCTACGACGTGACATCCCCGCTCGACACCGACTACTACGCCGTGTTCGCCGACGTGGACGGCGCGGACCGTGCGCAGTGGGCGCGGGCGCGCGAGGTCGGTGAGGCTCTCGCGCCCCGCATGGCCGAGGCGTGGGACAAGGCCGAGTACCCGCTCGAGGCCCTCACGGCACTGGGCGAGGCCGACCTGTTCGTCGACGGCATCGAGCACGCGGACCTCACCCCCATGTCGCCGCTCGCGGCCGGTCTGGTGAACATGGAGGTCTCGCGCGCGGACGGATCGCTCGGCACCGTGATCGCCGTGCAGGGCGGGCTCGCGCTGCGCACGCTGGCGCTGTTCGGCAGCCGGGAGCAGCAGGGCCGCTGGCTCCGGCCGATCGCGCGCGGCGAGATGCTCGGCGCGTTCGCCCTCACCGAGCCGGATCACGGATCCGATTCCACGTCTCTCGAGACGCTCGCGCGCTGGGACGGCGACGGCTGGATCCTGCGCGGAGCCAAGAAGTGGATCGGCAACGGCGCGTCCGGCGGCGTCACGTTCGTGTGGGCGCGCGTGGACCGGGAGGGCGATGCGGACCACGGACAGGTGCGCTGCTTCCTCGTCGAGCAGGAGACCCCCGGGTACACCGGCACGGTGATCGCCGGCAAGCTGTCGCTGCGCGGCATCCACCAGGCGCACATCACGCTCGACGACGTGCGCCTTCCCGAAGACGCCGTACTGCCGGGAACCCACTCGTTCAAGGACACGTCGACCGTGCTGTTCGCGACGCGGTCGGGCGTCGCCTGGTCGGCGCTCGGCCATGCGACCGCCTGCTACGAGGCGGCACTGGCGTACTCGACGCAGCGGATCCAGTTCGGCAGGCCGCTCGCGAAGTTCCAGATGGTTCAGGAGCGGCTGACGCAGATGCTGTCGCAGCTCACGGCGATGCAGCTGTACTGCCGCCGCCTCGCCGATCTGGAGGCGGCCGGCGCGCTGCGCCCGACGCAGGCGTCGCTGGCGAAGTTCCACAACACCCGCACCGCACGGGACATCGCCCGCACCGCCCGTGACGTGCTGGGCGGCAACGGCATCCTGCTCGAGAACCGCGTCATGCAGCACCTCGCCGACATCGAGGCCATCCACACCTACGAGGGGACCGAGAGCGTGCAGGCCCTCATCATCGGCCGCGACATCACGGGGATGGGCGCCTTCGTCTGAGCCGCTGTCTGATCGAGGGCGGGTTCGTCAAGCGGTGCGGCCTCGCTCGCCCAACGAGCGAAGGCGGTGACAGACTGACCCCATGCCCCGCGCCACGATCGTCGGAAGCGGACCGAACGGCCTGTCGGCCGCGGTGACGCTCGCGCGGGCCGGCTACGCGGTCACGGTGCTCGAAGCCTCGGACACGGTCGGCGGCGGCTCCCGCACGGCCGAGCTGACGCTGCCGGGCTTCCGCAACGACGTCTGCTCCGCGATCCACCCGGCGGCGATCACCTCGCCATTCTTCCGCGCGTTCGGCATCGAGGAGCGGATCGGGTGGATCGTCCCGGACGCGTCTTACGCGCAGCCGCTCGACGATGGGCAGGCCGCGGTGGCGTGGCGGGACATCGACCGCACGGCGGACGAGCTGGGGCCGGATGCGCGCGCGTGGCGCGCGCTGATGCGCCCGCTCGCGCGGCGGATCGACGGCGTGCTCGACTTCACCGGCAATCAGCTGCTGCGCGTGCCGCGCCACCCGCTCACGGCCGTGCGGTTCGGCTTGCGCGTGCTGGAGACGGGCACGGCGCTCGGGCGCCGTACGCTGCGCACCGCGAAGGCCGCGGCCCTGCTGAGCGGCGTGCTGGCGCACGCAAACCGCCCGATGCCCTCTCTGCCGGCGTCGGCCTCGGGGCTGCTCCTGGCGGCGCTCGCGCACACCGACCGCGGCTGGGCGTATCCGATCGGCGGCGCCCAGGCGCTTCCCGACGCCCTCGCGGACGACCTGCGTGCGCACGGCGGCCTGATCGAGACCGAGCGCCACGTCACCGACCTCGCGACGCTCGACTGGGGCGACCCCGCGGACGGCGACGTCCTGCTGCTCAACACGTCGCCGCGCCTGGTGCTGACGCTCCCGGACGTCCCGGCGGACTACGCGCGCGCGATCCGGTCCTACCGCTACGGCCCGGCGGCCGCGAAGGTCGACTTCGCGCTCGACGGCCCGGTGCCGTGGGCCAACCCGGATGTGCACCGCGCCCCGACCGTCCATCTCGGCGGCACGCATGCGGAGGTCGCGGCGAGCGAGAACGCGGTGGCCCGTGGGCGGGTCTCCGAGCGCCCGTACGTGCTGACGGTGCAGCCGTCGGTGCTGGACCCGTCGCGCGCACCGCGGGGCAAGGCCGTGCTGTGGGCCTACATGCACGTGCCGAGCGGTTCGCCGCTCGACCCCACCGAGCACATCACGCGGCAGGTCGAGCGCTTCGCGCCCGGATTCCGCGACCGGATCCTGGCGTCGCACGCCGTGCCCGCCTCCGCCCGCGAGGCGGTCAACCCCGCTGACGTGGACGGCGACATCCTGGGCGGCGCGTTCACGATGACGCAGGCGTTCCGCCGCCCCGTCGTGTCCACCGCGCCGTGGCGCACGCCGCTGAAGGGTGTGTACCTCGCGTCGGCATCCACTCCCCCGGGCCCGGGCGTGAACGGCATGGCCGGCTGGCACGCGGCCCGCACGGCGCTCGCCGACGCGGGCGAACGCGCCACGCTCAGCGACCTGTTCTGACGCCGGCTCCCCGGCGGTTCGACTCGCCGGCGCAAGGGTGCGGCGTGTGCGCGTCCGGCGGGCGTCGCGGTGCTCCCGCCGCACCTCCGCGCTCGGCGCCGGTCCGCTTCAGCCGCGCAGCGCGTCGCGCAGCCAGCCCTGCGCGCGTTCGACGAGGGCCCGGGCGACCGGCGTGTCCTTCGCCCAGTTCTCGAACCCGTGCGCCGCGCCCTGAACGACATCCGTCGTGACCCGCACGCCCGCCGCCTCCAGCGCGGCGGCGTAGGCCCTGTCCTCCTCGGCGAACAGCTCGATGTCGCCCCACGTGATGAAGGCCTGCGGCAGCCCGCCCACGTCCGCGCGCCGAGCGGGAACGGCGTACTCGGGCACGGTCGCGGCCCCCGGCGCGGCGCCCAGGTACCCCGACCACCCCTCCCGGTTGCGTGCGTTGTCCCACACGAAGTGCTTCTCCGCGTCCAGCTCCCGGCGCGCAGCCGTGCGGTCGTCGAGCATCGGTGCGAACAGCCACTGCCCGCGAGGCTGGATGCCGCCGTCGTCGTGGACGCGCTGCACGAGCGCCGCCGCGAGCCCCGCGCCCGCGCTCTCCCCTCCGACGACGATGCGGTGCGGGTCCACGCCGAGGTCCTCGGAGCGCTCCAGGAACCAGCGCCAGGCGCTCAGGACGTCCTCGTGCGCGGCCGGGAAGGGGTGCTCGGGAGCGAACCGGTAGCGCGCCGAGACGATCACGACGCCCAGCCGCTCCGCCGTCGACAGGCACAGCTCCTCGTCCTGCTTGGGGTCGCCGAACAGCAGGCCGCCGCCGTGGATCCACAGCAGGCCGCCACCGCTCCGAGCTCCCGCGGGCTCGTAGACGCGCACGCGCGTCGATCCCGCGCGCGCCGTGCTGACCCGCACCGCGTCGGACTTCGGCACCCGCAGCAGCCGCACCGCGGCTCGGGCGAACCAGCGCGGCAGGGTGATCTGGGCGCGCTTCATCGGCTCGCGCAGCTCGGGGAGAACGCGATGGAGGTCCACGGCACTTCCTCTCACGGAGGCCGCCCCACGGCCGGGCGACGCCTCCTACGGCAAGACGCCCCTCGCGACGAGAGGACGTCGCCACAGGATAGCGCCCACCGGACAGAGCTGTCCGTGGAATCGTCGTCCGCGCTCACCGGCGGCGGCGCCCACGTCAAGGTCTGGAATCCCGGTGCCGCCCGACGGCAGGATGGCCGCATGCCGCACGACATCCCCGCACCGATGCTCGCCAAGGCCGTTGCCGCCATCCCGGATCCGGCGAAGCATCCCGGCGGGCTGGTGTTCGAACCGAAGTGGGACGGATTCCGCGTGCTCGCATCGTGGGACGGCGAGAGCCTGGAGCTCGGCTCGCGCGGCGCGAAGCCGCTGACCCCCTACTTCCCGGAGCTCGTCGACGCGCTCGCGCGCATCCTGC
>NZ_JAPSJA010000148.1 GCF_031178525.1 Microbacterium sp. | reverse complement strand
CGTGAACTTCTCCTACTACGGCGCCTTCATCTGGATCCCGTCGATCCTGTTCGCGCAGGGCTTCGACCTGGTGCGCTCGTTCGGCTTCACGCTCATCATCACGCTGGCCCAGCTGCCCGGTTACGCGATCGCGGCCTGGCTGATCGAAGTGTGGGGGCGTCGCGCGACGCTCGCGACGTTCCTCGCCGGTTCCGCGATCGCGGCGATCCTGTTCGGCGGATCGACGGAGGTGTGGCAGATCATCGCCTCGGGCATGGCCCTGTCCTTCTTCAACCTGGGCGCGTGGGGCGCCCTCTATGCCGTGACGCCCGAGCTGTATCCGACCGCATTGCGGGCGACCGGCGCGGGTTGGTCGGCGGCGGTCGGGCGCATCGCATCGATCGTCGCGCCGCTGTTCGTACCCTGGGCCATGGGCGTCGGCGGCGCACCCCTGCTGTTCACGGTGTTCTCGGTCTTCTTCGCGATCGCCGCGCTCGGCGCGATCCCGCTCGCGGAGCGGAAGGGCGCCGCGCTCGAGGAGCGGATGCCGGTCGGCTGAGCCGTTCCGTATGCGAGCCGCGGCATAGACTGCCGCCATGGCGGACGTGCGTTACGCGGCGATAGGGGACTCCTTCACGGAGGGCGTGGGGGACGAGCTGCCGGACGGCACGCCGCGCGGCTGGGCGGACCTCGCCGCGCAGGGGTGGGCCGATGCGCTCGGCGAACCGATCCGCTACGCAAACTTCGCCATTCGCGGTCGGCTGGCCTGGCCGATCGTCGAGGAGCAGCTCGAAGCCGCGCTCGCGCTCAAGCCCACGCATCTGTCGTTCAACGGCGGAGGCAACGACATGCTTCGGCCGCGCACCCCGATCTCGCGCATCGCGGACGCGTTCTCCCACGTGCTGCGCCGCTGTGACGAGGAGCAGGTCACGCTGATCCTGCTGTCGGGCGCCGATCCCACCGAGGGCCTTCCGCTCGGCGGTCTCATCCGGCGCCGTGGCGATCAGCTGTCCGCCGCCGTCGAGGCGCGCGTGGGGGGACGGGACGATGTCGTCCGCGCCCTGAACTGGCCGGATCGCGAGCTGGCCCGCGCGCCGTACTGGTCGCAGGACCGCCTGCACATGAACACGCGCGGCCATCATCGAGTCGCCGCGCGCGTCCTGACGGCGCTCGGGCTGCAGCCGGATCCGCAGTGGTGGTCGCTGCCGTTCGACGACTCGGGCGTGCGGCTGCGCGGTGCGGCGTACTACCGTACGCACGTGGGCCCCTGGCTGCGGCGTCGGCTGACGCGCACCTCGTCCGGGGATGGCCGCGTGGCCAAGTTCGCCGAGTGGCAGGAGCTGCGACCCGGCGGAATGACTCACGCCACCGAGGGGTTGGACCCGTCGTGAAGAAGATCGGGTTCCTGTCCTTCGGTCACTGGACGCCGCATCCCGAGTCCGGCACGCGGAGCGCGAGCGACATGCTGCTGCAGTCCATCGATCTCGCCCAGGCGGTCGAGGACGTCGGCGCGGACGGCGCGTACTTCCGGGTGCACCACTTCGCGCGGCAGATGAGCTCGCCCTTCCCGCTCCTCGCCGCCGTCGGCGCGAAGACCTCGCGCATCGAGATCGGCACGGGCGTGATCGACATGCGCTACGAGAACCCGCTGTACATGGTCGAGGACGCCGGCTCGGCGGATCTGATCTCTGAAGGCCGCCTTCAGCTCGGCATCTCCCGGGGTTCACCGGAGCAGGTGATCGATGGATGGAAGCACTTCGGCTACGGCAGCGCGGAGGACGATCCGGACGGGTCGCAGATGGCGCGTGGCAAGACCGAGCTGCTGCTTCAGCTGCTGGAGGGACGGGGCTTCGCGCAGCCGAATCCGCGTCCGATGTTCCCCAACCCGCCCGGCCTGCTGCGGCTCGAGCCGCACAGTGAGGGACTGCGCCAGCGCATCTGGTGGGGAGCGGGATCGAATGCCACGGCCGTCTGGGCGGCCGAGCGCGGCATGAACCTGATGAGCTCGACGCTCAAGAACGACGAGACGGGCGAGGCCTTCCACGTGCAGCAGGCGGAGCAGATCCGGCTGTTCCGCGAGGAGTGGGCCGCGCACGACTGGGGCTTCGAGCCCCGCGTGTCGGTGTCCCGTTCGATCGTGGCGATCACCGATGACCGCGACCGCCGGTACTTCGTCGGCGGTGGGGACCATGAGGACCAGATCGGCTACATCGACGCCAGTACCCGCGCCATCTTCGGACGCTCGTACGCTGCGGAGCCGGATGTCCTGATCGAGGAGCTGCGGCGCGACCAGGCGGTCGCCGAGGCGGACACGCTCCTGATCACCATTCCCAGCCAGTTGGGTGTCGACTACAACACCCACCTGATCGAGTCGATCCTGACCGAGGTCGCGCCGGCGCTCGGCTGGCGCTGAGCGTCAGCGGCCGCCGGGAGCCGCCCGCGGCAGCGGCGGCTCGTGCAGGTCGATCTCGTCGAGCGGCGAACCGGTATCGACGAACAGCCGCGCGCCGGGGACGGTGGCAGCGCGCAACCGCGCGATCGCGGAGGGATGCTCGCGCGGGTGCCGACCGTCGAGCACGCCGACCCGGCAGGCGAAGACGAGGTCGAAGGGCGCCGTGCCGGGTGGCAGTTGGAGGTCCTCCACCCGATCGACGAGCACGCTGATCACGCCGCGCTCGATCTCGGCGCGGCAGTTCCTCTCGGTGCGAGCGATCCCCGTCGCCGACCGATCGACGACCAGTACGTGCCCGGTGTCCCCGACGGCGGCGGCGACCGCGCGCGCCGCGGTCCCCGGCGCCCCGCCGATCTCGAGCACGCGCAGGCCGGACCGGAGCGGCAGGGCCTCGATCACCGCGCGCAGCCGTGGCGAGAGGTCATTCATTCGCGCCGCCCCGCGGTACCCCACCATGAACGACGGCTCGATCCGGTACATGCGGATGTCGTCGCCCCACGTCGTCGGGTCGGAGCCGTAGTGGCCTGTCCAGTGCGCGAGGGTCGCCTGCCATGCGGGATCCTCTGGCGTGAGCCGGACCGCCGTGCCGTGACAGAACACGCCGAGCCTCTCACCGTCGAGGTGCGCGGCGCTCACCGCCGGGCGCGCGGCGATGTGCCGTGCCTTCGCCGCGCGGCCGTCGGTGCCGAAGGTCCATCGGCCGTGCAGGAAGTGGCCGTCGACCGCGCTGACCCGTGGTTCCCCCTTCGCCGTGACCGTGGACAGCGCGAGCACCTTCATGCCGTCCAATGTCCCGACGAGCTGTGTCGCATCGAGGACGTGGTCGCCGCTGATGATCGCGCGCAGATGCGCCGTGCCGCGGCGATGCGAATCGTCGAGCAGCCGCTGCAGCGCCTGGATCTCCTCTGGTGACTCGTACATGCGCGTGAGCCTAGGAGCCACCACGGACAAAGCCGCGCTGGCCGTGACGGACATCGTCGCCAGCCCGTGGGAAGAGGCGGCCGGTCAGGTCAGCGGCGTCGCCTGGTGGTGCACGAGGCGCCACCCCTCCGGATCCCGGCGCCACAGCGAGCTGCGGCGCGCGCGCTGCCCCGCGCTCATGGACGTCCACGTCACGCGCACCACGTCATCCGCGATCACGTGGCCCTCGACATCCACCATGTCGGGCGCCTTCTTCGTGCCGTGGGGGCGGAGTTCGACGACGTCGGCACGATCCCGAACGCGTCCCGCCTCGTCGATCCCCGTGAACTCCGGTGCGAGCAGCTGCGCGACGCGGGGGGAGTCCGACAGTGGTGTCGCAGCCCACAGCTCCCCCTCGAGATCCGGCACGACCGTGGCGGCATCCGGCTCGGTGCGGAAGCCGGCGTGCGCCGCTCGTTCCTCGAGCGTTTCGAGCTCCTGGAACAGGGTCACCTGAAGGTCACCCGGGGCCCGGAGGCGCGCGTTGAGCGAGCGCCACGGCGTCGCGCGCGGCGTCGCCGTGACGGTCGCTCCCGCCGATGCCAGGGTGTCGGTCGTCGCGGCCGTGTCGTCGACCTCGAAGGCCAGCCGGATCCGGTCGCTGGGGTCGCCATCCGTCTCGACGCGGTCGATCATCCGGACCTGCGCGGGGTTCGACAGCTCGAGCGTCGCACGACCGGCATCCAGGATCGACACGCGCGCGCCCTCGTCGCCGTGAAAGGACTCCTGTTCGGCGAGCCCGAGCACGTCGCGGTAGAACCGCAGGGCCGCGTCGTAGTCCTCCACCTCGACCACGACGCGCAGCTGGTGAACAGTCATGCCGTCTGGCCGGTCAGATCGGCGGTCGTGGCGATCGTCGCGAAGCCGCCGCCGTGCAGGTTGGTCGCGGTGGCCGCCATGAGCGCTTCCGCCGGAGTCACGGTGCCGTCGGGTCCCGCGAGGTCGAACGTGCGGGTCGCATCCAGCGCCACCACGACGTCGAATCCGAGGTTGCCTCCCATCCGCGCCGTGGTCTCGACGCACATGTTCGTCTGGATGCCGCACAGCACGAGCCGCGAGATAGCCGCGCCACGCAGCCACGCCTCGAGATCGGGTTCTCCGTAGAACGCCGAGTTCACCGTCTTCGTGACGAGCAGATCGGCATCGACGGCGGCCACCGCATCCATCAGCGCGTTACCCGGGGTGGCTGGGTGCAGGGGAGAGCCGGGATGGACGCTGTCGTGCCGCACGACCACGAGGGGGTCGCCCTGCGCGCTCCAGTGCGCGATCAGGCGGGCGACGTTGTCCTCGCACTGCGGGTGGTTCGTGGTGGGTCCCCAGTACCGATCGAGGAACCCCTGCTGCATGTCGATCACGACGAGGGCGCTGGTCATGCCTCCATTTCACACGGTGGGGCGAGCAGGCGTCTCGTGGGTTCACGGTCGAGATGCGCAGCATCCTGCCGATCAGGTGCGCTCCGCCATGGCCGCGACCTCGGCGATCACCCGCGGATGGGCGAGTATCCGGAAGTGGCCGCCCGTCTCCAGGACGACGTTGTGGGCGCCGACGAGCTCGCTGCCGCCGGGGATGTGGGGGTCGAATCGCCCGTAGATCGACACGATCCGCGCGTTCACGGCCGTCTCGCGCGCGAGCGCCTGGATGGTCGCGTCGCGCGGCGAGAAGCTGCGCAGGGTCGGCGTCATCATCAGCTGCGCGTAGCGGGAGCCGCCGAACGGGGATGCGACCGCGACCATGCCGTGGATCCGCTGCGTCGCCGGCCCCAGTGCCATGACGTGTTTGCCGATCAGACCGCCCTTGCTGTGGGCGACGATCACGACATCGTTCAGGTCGTGTCGCTCGAGGTAGTCGACGACGATCCGGGCGCCGTCCGCCACGGGCTGACGGTTATGCCGCAGCGGGTCGAGAAGATGCACCTGGTGCCCGCGCTCGTGCAGCGCGACGACGAGCGGCTGCAGGAACTTCCATGACTCGTACACGCCGGGGACGATCACGATCGGCGTGCCATCGCCGGAGCGGAACCACAGCGGATCCGTCCGGTTCGCGAACGAGCGTGCCTGCCACACGGCCGCGTAGGTGTAATCGGCCGCCCACCAGCCGAGCCGCTGCAGGACCCTCGTCACGCTTCCTCCTCCTCGAGAAACCACTCGAGTGCTGCGGCGGTCGCGTGCGGGGCGGTGTGCTGCGCGAGATGAGGCTGCCGCACCACCTCGACCATCCGTCCCCGCCGGGCTGTGTCCCGCAGGCGGCGACACCACTCGCGCCCCGCGATCGGATCCCGCCCGCCGCGCAGCACGAGCAGCGGCTGCGTGAGGTCGGCCACGCGTTCCTCGATCCGGTACGCGAGCATGTGGGGCAGCTGACGGAGGTACCAGTGCATCCCCGCGCGTGCGTACTCCATCAGGACACGGACGTTCGCAGTCGGCGACTCGCGGAGCGTGTCGGACGCGAGTGCGACACCCTGTGCGAGCGCCGTCCGGTGGCGTGCGTCCGCGACCGGACCGATCGTCACCACGTGGCTCACCAGATCGGGGCGCTGTGCCCCGAGTTCGACGACCCACTGCGAGCCCATCGAGTTGCCGACGGCGACGACCGGTCCGGCACCGATCCGCTCCAGCACCGTCGCGATACCCGCCGCCATCTCGGCCACGTCGGGCGAGTCCTCCGGCTTGGGCAGCCCGCCGAATCCCGGCAGATCCAGAGTGTGGACGGTGTGGCGCGCACTCAGCACGCCGTGCAGCCGTGAGAACAGCCGATGGGAGATGCCGATCCCGTGCACGAGCAGGAACGTGACTTCCGCGTCCGCCCGGTGCGACGACCACACGCGGAAGATCCGACCGTCGACGTCGAGCAGGCGCGCAGGCAACA
>NZ_JAPSJA010000147.1 GCF_031178525.1 Microbacterium sp. | reverse complement strand
GTCGCCCACAGATCGGCGGCGAGCTGCTCGTAGCTCGTCGGATCGGCGAACAGCGGCGGCTGCACCCCGACGGATCCGCCGGCCGGCAGCGTGTGGGGCAGGAACTCGGGGCGGTCCTGCGCGGCGGATCCGGCGAGCCAGATCGCCTCGCGTCGCGTCAGGCCGAGGCATTCGAACGCGCCCGCGGTCGCGAGCGCCTCGAGGTGCTTCTGCGCGATGCCGGTGCGCCGCACCAGTTCGTGCAGGTCGCGGTACGGGCCGCCGCGCTCGCGCTCGGCGACGATCCGCTCCGCCGTCTCGGTGCCGATCCCGGTCACGGCTGCGAGCCCCATCCGCACCGCGAACGCGCCGTCGCGGCGGTGGGCGGCCGATTCGTCGGGGGCGTGCCGGTCGAAGGGGCCCGGCGCCGGATGCACCCGCGTCAGGCACGCGTCCAGCCCGGTCGGCCCGGCCGATCCGTCGGTCAGGGGCTCGAGGACTTCGCTGGCGCCCGAGCGGTTCAGGTCGGGGCGGCGCACCTCGACGCCGTGCCGGCGGGCGTCGGCGGTCAGCGACGCGGGCGAGTAGAAGCCCATCGGCTGTGCGCGCAGCAGCCCCGCGAGGAACGCGGCGGGATAGTGCAGCTTGATCCACGACGACGCGTAGACGAGCAGTCCGAACGACAGCGAGTGCGACTCGGCGAAGCCGAAGTTCGCGAAGGCCTGGATGCGCGCGTAGATCGCGTCGGCCAAGTCGCCCGTGATGCCGTTGTGCGCCATGCCGGCGTAGAGCTTGTCGCGCAGCCGGTCGATCTTCTCCTTGCCGCGCTTGGAGCCCATCGCGCGACGCAGCAGATCCGCGTCCTCGCCCGAGCACTCGCCGACCGCCATCGCCATCTGCATGAGCTGCTCCTGGAACACGGGGATCCCGAGCGTGCGCTCGAGCACGGGCTTGAGCTTGGGATGGTCGTAGGTGATCTTCTCATCGCCCATCTTGCGTCGCACGAACGGATGCACGGCGCCGCCCTGGATCGGGCCGGGCCGGATGAGGGCGATCTGGATCACGAGGTCGTAGAACCGTCGTGGCTGCAGGCGCGGCAGCAACCCCATCTGCGCGCGCGACTCGACCTGGAACACCCCGATGGAATCGGCCCGGCACAGCATGTCGTACACCGCGGCCTCCTCCTTCGGCATGGTCGCGAGCGTCCACTCCTCGCCGGTCGATGCCCGGATGAGGTCGAAGCAGTGCTGCAGCGCCGCGAGCATGCCGAGCCCCAGCAGATCGAACTTCACAAGGCCCATCCAGGCCGCGTCGTCCTTGTCCCACTGGATCACGGTGCGGCCCGGCATGCGCGCGTGCTCGATCGGCACGACCTCGCCCACCGGCTGCTCCGTGAGCACCATCCCGCCGGAGTGGATGCCCAGATGCCGCGGCGCCTTCAGCAGCTCGGACGCGTACTCGACCACCTGATCCGGGATGTCGTGGTCCGGCCCGGTCTCGAGACCCGCGCCCCAGCCCTCCACCTGCCTCGACCAGGCATCCTGCTGTCCGGGGGAGAACCCGAGCGCGCGCGCCATGTCGCGCACGGCGTTCTTGGGCCGGTACTGGATGACGTTCGCGACCTGAGCGGCGTTCTCGCGCCCGTAGCGCTCGTAGACCCACTGGATGATCTCCTCGCGCCGATCGGAGTCGAAGTCGACGTCGATGTCGGGCTCCTCGTCGCGGATCGCCGAGAGGAACCGCTCGAACGGCAGGTCGTACGCGATCGCGTCGACAGCCGTGATGCCGAGCAGGTAGCAGACGGCGCTGTTCGCGGCGGACCCCCGTCCCTGGCACAGGATGCCGCGGCGCCGGGCCTCGGCGACGATGTCGTGCACGATCAGGAAGTAGCCCGGGAAGTCCTTCTTCTCGATGACCGCGAGCTCCTTCTCGATGCGCTCGCGGTTCTTCCGGCTCAGATCGGGGTACAGGCGCGGCACGGCGTCCCACACGAGAGTGCGCAGATACGACATCGGGGTGTGGCCGTCCGGCACCTTCTGCTTCGGGAGCGCGGGCTTCATCCGGCGCAGAGGGAAGGCCAGCTCGTCGGCCAGCTCGACCGTGCGGGAGACGGCGCCGGGATAGCGGCCGAAGCGCGCGGCCATCTCGGCACCGGACCGCAGGTGCGCGGAGGCGTGCGACGGCAGCCAGCCGTCGAGGTCGGCCATGCTGCGGGTCGCGCGCACGGCGGCGACCGCGGCGGCCAGGCGCGCCTTCTCGGGGGAGGAGTAGTGCGCGTTGTTCGTGGCGATGATCGGCAGCGCGCGCTCGGCGGCGAGAGACGCGAGCGCGTCGTTGCGGCGGGTGTCGAGCGGCTCGCCGTGGTCGATCAGCTCGACATAGACGTTGCCGGGGCCGAACAGGTCGACGAGCCGGTCGACCGCGACCGCCGGGTCGTCGCCGCGTGCGAGGGCCTGTCGCACGGCGCCCTTGCGGCATCCGGTCAGGATCACCCAGTTGCCGTCTGAGTGCTGGGCGAGCGTGTCGAGGTCGTAGAAGGGACGTCCCTTCTCGGCACCGCGCAGCTGTCCGTGGGTGATCGCGCGGGCAAGGCGGCGGTAGCCCTCCTCGCCGCGGGCGAGCACCAGCAGGTGCTCGCCGGCCGGGTCGGGGACGCCGTTCTGCGGGGACAGCAGCCCGAGTGACAGCTCGGCCCCGAACACGGTCTTCACCGCGGTCTCCTCGGCCGCCTCGGCGAAGCGCACGAGGCCGTAGAACCCGTCGTGGTCGGTGAGCGCGAGCGCATGCAGGCCCAGTCGCTCGGCCTCCTCGGCGAGGTCCTCGGGGGGCGAGGCCCCGTCGAGGAACGAGAACGACGAGTGCGCGTGCAGCTCGGCGTAGGGCACGACCTGCTCGGGGCGCGCGATGGGCGGCGCCTCGTAGGCGCCGCGCTTGCGGCTCCACGCGGGACTGTCTCCGCCATCCGCCCCGATGGGGCGCGTCTCGGGGCGGCGACCGCTGAGCGCGCGTTCGAGCTCGGACCACGGGACGGGAGGATTCTGCCAGCCCATCAGCCGGCCCATCCGGTTCGGTTCCGGCGCCGGCTCACGTATAGCGCCCTTCGATCCACCAGCGGTCGTCCTCGAGCACAAGCAGCCAGGCCGTCTGATCCGCGTCGACCATCTGGAAGCGGTGCGCCCGGCGTGCTCTGCCCGGGTCCCACTGCCGCTCGACAACGGGCCACGGGCCGGCCCAGCCGGCGACCCGGCGCCCGTCGAGCACGGCCGGGGCTGCCGACATCCCGCCGCGCGCATCGACCGCGACGGGCGAGCCGTCGGACGCCGTGACGGCCGCGGGCCGCGGTGAGCGGTACACCTCGCTGGGGAGCGGCTGGGGGAGGCTGCCGGGCCAGGGCAGGTCGCGAGGGTGGGCCGGGCGCTCGGCGTCGCCCCACGGCACGCGGCGCTCGCGTTCGCTGAGCCAGCGGCCGCCTGCCAGCAGCGGCGTGACGACGCCGCGGTGACCGAGCATCGCCTGCACCCGGGACATGGCGTGATGCAGACGCTCGTCCGGCCCCTGCCCGATCAGCCCGGGCTGGTGGTGCGCGGTGTCGTCGACCGCCTCGGGCTCGATGCGCACGAGCGTGACGCCGCCGTTCTCCCCGCCGAACGCGCCGTCGCCGTCGAGAGTGGCCTGCAGCTGCCAGCGCACGCGGTCGACGAGCGCGGACGCGTCGAAGCACGTCGGATGCAGCCATACCCGCTCGCTGCGTCCGCCGCGGTCGTCGAGCAGGGTGATCCGCACCTCCGTGCACACCAGCCCGGCCTCGTCGAGCCCCGTCGAGACGTCCTCGGCCGTGGTGCGCACGGCGAACGCGACCTGCTCGGCGAGCTCGAGCGGCGGCTCGAACTCGATCTCGCGCGCCAGCTCGGGCGGGGGCACGCGGGGCACCACGGGGCGTGAATCGGAACCGCCGGCCAGGGCGTGCAGACGCGCGCCGTGCTCGCCGAGGCGGTCGCGCACCGCGGCGATGTCGAGCGCGGCGAATTCGCCCAGGGTCTGCACCCCCAGACGCGCGAGCAGCGCCACGAGCTCGTCGTCGGGCAGCGCCGCGATCGTGAGGGGCGACAGGAACGCCGCGGACGCGTCGGGCGGCACGATCCGGATCGAGGAGGGGCTCATCAGGCGCGCCGCCTGCTCGGCCGTGAACAGGCCGTCAGCGACCCCTGCACGCGCGTCGGGGATGCCGCATGCCGCGAGTTCGTCGAGCAGCGCGCTCGCCGCCTCCTCCTCACCGCCATAGAAGCGGGCCGGTCCGCGGGCGCGGATGGCGCACAGTCCCGGCCGCAGCGGCTGCACGCCCGGGGCGAGCTGCTCGAGGCGGGACAGGAGAGGGTTGAACGCGCGCTCGTCGCGCCCCGCATCGGCCGGCACGAGTCGCAGCCGGGGGCACGCCCCCTGCGCGTCGCGGCGGCGCTGCCCGCGGCGCACGCCCTCGCGGCGGGCGGAGGCCGAGCATGCGACGACGTGGTTCGCGTGCATGATCGCGATCGGAGCGTCATCAGGATCCGCGCCCGGGGCGGGCTCGCCGTCGAGCGTGCGGGCCGCGGCGCGTGCCTCGCTGCGCAGCAGCGCCGTGACCGGCCAGTCGGGCAGCCACAGCACGATGACGCGGGTCGGAGGGACGGTCATCCCGCCACCGCCTCGAGCCGGGCGACCGACCGCCACGCGGGCCGCTGAGTCGTGCCGCCGGCCGCGGCGGCCGGGGCCCCGAGCGGGCCGGGGAGCTGCACGCGCACCGATCGCGGCACGGGGAAGCGCCGGCCGGTCGCCGAGACCGTGACCTCGCGGGCGGCGAGGAGCCCGTGACCCTGGCCGAGGCCGGTCCATGCGGGATCGCGCAGGCTGAGGGTCGCCTCGGCCTGCGGCCACGCGCCCTGCACGAGCAGCACGCCGCCGCGGTCACGCAGCTTGGCGCCGATGCGGGCGGTGTCGGCGTCGCGTGCTGCACGGGGTGGGCGCACGGCCACCACGGGGAACACCTCTGCCACCGCCGAGGCGACAGCGAGCCAGCGCTCGCCCGGGTCGGGCACGAGGGCGAAGCGCTCGAGATCGACGCCGTAGCCCTCGGCCGCCTCGGCGGCCAGCTCGGGCATCCCGATCGCCGCGCACCACGAACCGGCGCGTGACGGGGCCGACATCAGTGCGAGCAGGAGACTCGTGGACGTGTCGAGGCTGTAGACCGAGCCGGGCCGGAGGCCGCCTTCGGGAAAGAGGGGGGCGAGCGTCTCGTGCACCGGCATCGCGTCGACCTGCGCGCTGCGACGCTGCATCCGGGTGATCTGGGCCCGCAGGCGCTGCACCTCTGCCTGGGTGTGCAGGGCCGTCTGGACCCGCGAGCCGGGCACCGTCTCAGCCGGTGCTGCTCCCCAACGGGAGGCGGTCTCCTGAAGTGCCATCCCCATCCCTCAAGAATAGAACCGATGTTCGAAGAATTCGATCTCGCATCGGAACCATAGTTCGTACATCCGACATCCGTGACCCGGATGCCCGATGACTGGGGATGGGGGTGGGATCAGCCTTGGGAGAGGGCGAGGACGCCCGCGATCGCCGACGCGACCGCGAGCAGCAGCGCCAGCCCGATGAGAACCGCGTGCACCGTGAGGAAGCGCGTCGGCCGCCCGGATGCGTCACGGGCGCGCGGGTCGCGGGACACGCGGCGGTAGAACGTCGGCCAGACCAGCACGTTGAAGGCGGCGTTCGCGAGCAGCAGCAGGGCCAGGAGGGGCGTCATCCGTCGAGCCTAAGTGCGCGCAGTCATCCACGTGGGCAGAGGTGCCCACTGCGCCTCACCGAAATATCGGCACGATGTACGGCATGACCGAGCCGAGATCCGAGACGCGTCTGGTCGACCCGCACTCCACCGCTGCGGCGAAGGTGGGGGAGCGCATCGCCGAGCTCCGCCGCCGCGCCCACCTGAGCCGGCCCACGCTCGCCGACTGCGCCGACCTCGACGTGCGCCATCTGCAGCGCATCGAGCGCGGTCACGGCAACCCCACGCTGCTGAGTCTCATGCAGATCGCCGTCGCCCTCGAGGTGCCGCTGTCCCACCTCGTCGAAGACCTCGCGCCGGAGGACATGCCCGGCACCCGCCGCCCCTACGGGCACAGCACGCGCAGCACTCAGACGCGCCGCCGCTACTACGCCGGCAACG
Source organism: Microbacterium sp. (assembly GCF_031178525.1). GTDB lineage: Bacteria > Actinomycetota > Actinomycetes > Actinomycetales > Microbacteriaceae > Microbacterium. Next base: position 161 of record NZ_JAPSJA010000147.1, on the reverse strand, counting down.
GTGCCCTCGATCTCTGAGACGCCGTCGCACAACGCGAGACCTCATCCCCGCCGCGGGGGGGGGGGGGGCGCCCCGGGGGGGGCGGCCGCCGGGGGGGGGGCGGGGCGCCGGGGGGGGGGGGGGGGGGGGGGGGGGGGGGGGGCGGGGGCGGGCGGGGCGGG
>NZ_JAPSJA010000409.1 GCF_031178525.1 Microbacterium sp. | reverse complement strand
GGTAGCGCAGCTCCAGCCTGACGGCCATGCCGACCGAATCCAGCACGCCGTAGCGGCACCACGTCGACCCGACGCACGACTTCACGGTGCGCAGCGATTTGCCGTACGCATGCCCCGACTCGAAGCCCGCGTCGACCAGGCGCTGCCAGATCAGGGGGAGCTGCTCCAGCCGTGCGCCGAACATGTCGGCCCGCTGCCCTCCCGTGATCTTCGTGTACAGGCCGAAGTCCTTAGCGATCTGCCCGACCGCGATCAGACCCTCCGGCGTCACCTCGCCGCCCGGCATGCGCGGCACGACCGAGTACGAGCCGTCCTTCTGGAGGTTCGCCATGACGTGATCGTTCGTGTCCTGCAGCGCGGCGTTCTCGCCCTCGAGCACATGCGATCCGACGAGGCCCGACAGGATGCTCGCGATCGCCGGCTTGCAGACGTCGCAGCCGCGGCCGCGGCCGAAGCGCTCGATGATCGCGCTGAAGGTCTCGAGGCCCGACACCCGAACGGCGTCGAACAGCTGGCGGCGCGACAGATCGAAGTGCTCGCACATCGCGTTGCTGACGGTCTGCCCGAGAGCGGCGAGCTCCTTGCCGACGAGCTTCTTCACCATCGTGAAGCACGAGCCGCAGGTCGCCCCCGCCTTGGTGCAGGTCTTCACCTGCGTCGCGTCCGTGCAGCCATCCTCGTGCACGGCGCCGCGGATCCTGCCCGCCGTGACCGACGAGCACGAGCAGACGATCGCGTCGTCAGGCAGGTCGGCCGCCGGGGCCTCGACCCCGTCGGCCGGCATCAGATACGCGGCGGGGTCGGCGCCGAGGGCGCTGCCGACGAGCGGTCGCAGCGAGCCGTACGCCGACGCGTCTCCCACAAGGATGCCGCCGAGCAGAGTCCGGGCGTCGTCCGACAGCACGAGCTTCTTGTAGACACCTGACACCGGATCGGCGTACACGACGTCGAGCGCGCCGGGCGTGGTCGCGAACGCGTCGCCGAAGCTCGCGACGTCCACGCCCGACAGCTTGAGCTTCGTCGAGTCGTCGTAGCCGGGGAACGCGGCCGCGCCGCCCAGCAGGCGGTCCGCCGCGACCTCCGCCATGGCGTAGCCGGGCGCCACGAGGCCCACCGTGCGTCCCTCGTATGCGGCCACTTCGCCGATCGCCAGGATCGCAGGATCGCTCGTCGCGCATCCGGCATCGATCGCGACGCCGCCGTACGGGCCGACCTCGAGTCCCGCCTCGCGGCCCAGCTCGTCGCGCGGGCGCACCCCCACCGTGAACACCACGATGTCCGTGCGGGCGTAGCCGCCGTCGCGGAACTCCAGCCCCGTCACGTGACCCGATCGATCCTGATCCAGGCGCGTGGTGCGGCTCTCGGTGCGCACCGCGATCCCGCGGCTCTCGATCAGCCGGCGCAGGGTGGTGCCGCCGGCGAGGTCGAGCTGTGCCGACATCAGGCGGTCGGACGACTGCACGACCGTCGCGTCGACGTCCAGTCCCTGCAGAGCACCCGCCGCCTCCAGACCCAGCAGACCGC
>NZ_JAPSJA010000146.1 GCF_031178525.1 Microbacterium sp. | reverse complement strand
GCGCGCGGTCGCGAAGGGCGTGCGGCGCACGTCGTCGCGCTTCGGCTCGCGGCTGGAGCCGTTCATGGTCGCCGACCTGCAGCTGTACGCCGGTCGCAGTCTCGACATCGTCCAGCAGGCCGAGTCGCTGGGCGCCTACGGCGCCGACATCGCGGCCGACTACGACCGGTATACGGCGGCGTGCGCCATGGCCGAGTCGGCTGATCGCCTGACGCACGACGAGCCCGCGCCGAACCAGTACTACCTGCTCGTCGGCGCGCTGCGCTCGCTGTCCCGCGGCGAGCACGCGCCCCGGCACACGCTCGACTCGTATCTGCTGCGATCGCTGTCGCTGGCGGGATGGGCGCCCGCCCTCGACGACTGCGCGCGGTGCGGCGCGGCCGGGCCGCACGATCAGTTCCTCGCGCAGCTCGGCGGCGTGGTGTGCACCGCGTGCGCGCCGCCCGGCACGCCGCACGTCAGCGCGTCCGTGCTGGCGCTGCTGCGCGCGCTGCTGGCGGGCGACTGGGAGGTCGTGGACGCGGCGTCCGCGCGCGACGCCTCACAGGCGTCCGGTCTCGTGTCGGCCTACGTGCAGTGGACGATGGAGCGCGGCCTGCGCGCGCTGTCGCAGACCTCGACCAGCCAGGGAGCCCGATGACGCCCAAGCCCTACACGCACCGCGACGCGGTGCCGTATCGCCCGCTGGACTGGACGGGGCTTCAGGCTCCCGACTACGGCACGGATGCGCCCGCGCACGTCGCAATCGTGATGGACGGCAACGGTCGCTGGGCGAATCGTCGCGGCCTGAGCCGCATCGAGGGGCACAAGGCGGGGGAGGAGGTGCTGCTCGACGTGGTCGCCGGCGCGATCCAGGCCGGCGTGAAGCACCTCTCCGTGTACGCGTTCTCGACCGAGAACTGGCGTCGCTCGCCCGACGAGGTGCGGTTCCTGATGGGCTACAACCGCGACGTGCTGCATCGCCGCCGCGATCAGCTCAACGAGTGGGGCGTGCGCATCCGGTGGGCGGGGCGCACACCGCGCCTGTGGGGTTCGGTGATCAAGGAGCTGAAGCACGCCGAGCAGCTCACGGCAGGCAACGACGGACTCACGCTCACGATGTGCATCAACTACGGAGGGCGCAACGAGATCGTCGACGCCGTGCGGGCGCTGGCCGAGGAGGTCGCCGCCGGCAGGCTCAAGCCCTCCGGCATCTCCGAGAAGGCGCTGCGGCGGCACTTCTACGTGCCCGATATGCCCGACGTCGACCTGTTCGTGCGCTCGAGCGGCGAGCAGCGCACGTCGAATTTCCTGCTGTGGCAGGCGGCCTACGCCGAGATGGTCTTCCTCGACACGCTCTGGCCCGACTTCAGTCGCACCGACCTGTGGCATGCGATCGATTTGTATCTCGGGCGGGAGCGGCGCTTCGGCGGCGCGATCGACACGCCGACGAGTGCATGACGGCCTCCGTTGCATGACGGATCCGGAATATCTCGACGCGGGCGGCGTTGTCCCTGACGTGACCGACGAGACCGCTACGCCTGCCCCCATCCGGATCGACGTCTGGAGCGACATCGCCTGCCCGTGGTGCTACATCGGCAAGCGCAACCTCGAGAACGGCCTCGCCGCCGCGGCTCAGGATGAGGACGCCCCGCGGGTCGAGATCACGTATCACTCGTTCGAGCTGTCGCCCGATACGCCCGTCGACTTCGACGGGTCGAGCGCGGACTTCCTCGCGCAGCACAAGGGCGTCACGCGCGAGCAGGCGCAGCAGATGAACGAGCGGGTCGCGCAGATCGCGAAGGACCAGGCCGGCCTGCACTACCGCTTCGACCTGCAGCAGCACACGAACACGGTCAAGGCGCACGAGCTCGTGCACTTCGCCAAGCAGCACGGCAAGCAGCTCGAGATGAAGGAGCGCCTGCTGTCGGCGTACTTCGTCGAGGGCCGCCATGTCGGCCGCATCGACGAGCTCGTCGAGCTCGCCGGATCGGTCGGGCTGGACGAGGCCGCGGCGCGCGACGCGCTGGAGAACGACGAGTTCCTTCCCGCCGTGCGCCAGGATCAGGCGCAGGCCCGCGCCTACGGCATCAACGGCGTGCCGTTCTTCGTGATCGACGGCCAGTACGGCGTCAGCGGCGCCCAGCCGGCGGAGGCCTTCACGCAGGTCGCCCGCCAGGTCTGGGCAGAGCACCGCGCCGCGGCGCTCTGATCCGCAGGCCTACGGCAGGGTCGGATCAGCGCGCGAGCGCGGCCTCGATCCGGCCGACGATCTCCGGGTCGTCCGGCTTCTGCTGGGGCCTGAATCGTGCGACGGTGCCGTCGGGCAGCACGAGGAACTTCTCGAAGTTCCACGCCACGCGGCCGGCCTTGCCGTGGGAGTCCTGCGTCTTCTTGAGCGCCTTGTAGAGCGGGTGCGCCTTCGGGCCGTTGACCTTGACCTTGTCGTTCACGGGGAACGTGACGCCCCACGTCGTCGAGCAGTACTCGAGGATCTGCTCCATCGAGCCCGGTTCCTGGCCCATGAACTGGTTGCAGGGGAATCCGACGACCGTGAAGCCCCGGTCGCCGTACGTGCGCTGCAGCTGCTCGAGCTGCTCGTACTGCGGCGCGAGGCCGCATTTCGACGCCACGTTGACGACCAGCACGGGGCCGTCGAACTCGGACAGCGTCCGCTCCGCGCCGGAGGCATCCGCGAACGGGATCTCGCGCACAGGGGGCAGCTCTGTGGTGTCCACTTCGACTCGCTCCGTTCACTGGGGGATCGCGTGCTCTCAACAGGCTACGGCGCTCGGCGATCGCCCATGCCGATTCTGTGAGAATGGATCCGTGACCTCCGTTCTGACCCGGCCCCGCGCGCTGCGCATCGGCACGATCGACCTCGACGTCCCGGTCGTCCTCGCGCCCATGGCGGGGATCACGAACACGGCGTTCCGCCGGCTGTGCCGCGAGTACGGTGCCGGGCTGTATGTCAGCGAGATGATCACGACGCGCGCGCTCGTGGAGCGCAACGAGACGACCATGCGGCTCATCCGGCACCACGAGTCCGAGACGCCGCGATCGATCCAGCTGTACGGCGTCGACCCCGTCGTGACGGCCGAGGCCGCGCGGATCATCGCGGAGGAGGACCGCGCCGATCACATCGACCTCAACTTCGGCTGCCCCGTGCCCAAGGTGACGCGCAAGGGCGGCGGCTCGGCGCTGCCGTGGAAGACGGGGCTGTTCCGCGACATCGTGGAGGGCGCGGTCAAGGCCGCAGGCGACGTCCCCGTCACGGTCAAGATGCGCAAGGGCATCGACGCGGATCACCTCACGTACCTCGAGGCGGGCAGGATCGCGGAGGGCGCCGGCGCTGCGGCGGTCGCGCTGCACGCGCGCACGGCCGCAGAGTTCTACTCGGGCACGGCCGACTGGTCGGCGATCACGAAGCTCAAGGAGACCGTCACGAGCATCCCGGTGCTCGGCAACGGCGACATCTGGAGCGCCGCCGACGCGGTGCGGATGATGGACGAGACCGGATGCGACGGTGTCGTCGTGGGGCGCGGCTGCCTGGGGCGGCCGTGGCTGTTCGGCGAACTGGCCGCCGCGTTCGGCGCCGATGCGCCGGTCGTCGACGCGGACCTCGGGTTCGTCGCGCGTGGCTTCCGCCGTCATGCCGAGCTGCTCGTGGAGTTCTTCGAGGACGAGGATCGCGGCTGCCGCGACATCCGCAAGCACGTCGCGTGGTACTTCAAGGGGTACCCGGTCGGCGGAGACCTGCGGGCGAGCCTCGCGACCGCGTCCAGCCTCGCCGAGATCGACGACCTGCTGGCGCAGCTCGACCACGACGCGCCCTACCCGGGTGCCGCCGCCGAGGGGCAGCGCGGCCGCGCCGGTTCGCCCAAGCGCCCCGTGCTGCCGCAGGGCTGGCTCGACTCGCGCGAGATCGGCGAGGACGCGAGCTGCGAGCTCCAGGGAGCGGAGTTGGACACCAGTGGTGGCTGACGGCATGCGCCCCGACGGCTATCGGGAGGGCGACGCCGAGCGCTTCTTCGCAGAGAGGCACCGCTCGGAGCGGGACGACTTCGCGCGGGACCGCGCGCGCGTGCTGCACTCGGCGGGTTTGCGCCGCCTGGCGGCGAAGACGCAGGTGCTGAGCCCCGCCAGCTCGGCGGACTTCGCGCGCAACCGCCTCACGCATTCGCTCGAGGTGGCGCAGATCGGTCGTGAGCTCGCGAACTCGCTCGGGCTGTCTGCGGACGTCGTCGACACGGCGTGCCTGAGTCACGACCTCGGTCACCCGCCGTTCGGGCACAACGGCGAGCGGGCGCTCAACGAGTGGGCGGACCACATCGGTGGCTTCGAGGGCAACGCGCAGTCGCTGCGCATCCTGACCCGGCTCGAGGCGAAGGTGCTCGACGATCGTGACCACTCCGTCGGGCTCAACCTGACCCGCGCGAGCCTTGACGCCACGTGCAAGTACCCCTGGACGGTGGACAACCCCGTGCCCGACCCCGGCGGACGTCTGAAGTTCGGCGTGTACCCGGAGGACGAGGCCGTGTTCCACTGGATGCGGGACGGCGCCCCCGGGCGGCTGCGATGCATCGAGGCCGAGGTCATGGACCTCTCCGACGACATCGCGTACTCGGTGCACGACTTCGAGGACGCCGTCGTGAACGGCTACATCGATCTCGAGGCGCTCGCGGATCCCGTGCAGCACCATCCGCTGATCGGCAAGATCCAGCAGTGGGTGGGCTACGACTACTCGCGCGAGGAACTCGCGGACGGCCTGTATCGCCTGACGCGGCAGCCCATGTGGCTGCGGTCGTTCGACCGGTCACGTCAGGACCTGGCGCGTCTGAAGAACCTCACGAGCGACCTGATCGGCCGTTTCGCGCGTGCGGCGGTCGCGGCGACGCGCGAGGCCTACGCCGGACCGTCGCTCGCGCGCTACAACGCGCATGTCGTCGTGCCGCGCGTCATCGACGTCGAGATCGCGGTGCTGAAGGGCGTGATGGGATCCTCCATCGTGACGATCGAGGCACGCAAGGGCGTCTACAAGGAGCAGCGCCGCGTGCTCAAGCGCCTCGCGGATGCGCTGCTGTCGACCGACACGCTGTGGTCGGCCGGCGGCGAGGTGTTCGAGCCCGCCTTCGCGGCCGACTTCCACGCGGCCGAGACCGACGCGCAACGCGCCCGTGTCGTCGTGGACCAGGTGGCGAGCCTGACCGACCAGACGGCGATCGACTGGCATAACCGACTCGTGGGGGAGATCGATCCGGCAGAGGTCGGCATCTGGACGCCGCGTCACGCGCGCCCGGGCGGTCGCCCGCGCGCCGTCGCCGCGCCACAGCCGGTGCGCGTCGGGGCCGACTGATGCCCCGCATCCGCCAGGCCGACGTCGAGGAGGTCAAGGCGCGCACGAACATCGCCGATATCGTCGGCGAGCGCGTGGCTCTGCGTTCCGCGGGCGTGGGATCCCTCAAGGGCCTGTGCCCGTTCCACGACGAGAAGAGCCCGAGCTTCCACGTGCGGCCGCAGGTCGGCTACTACCACTGCTTCGGCTGTGGTGAGTCGGGTGACGTGTACACGTTCCTGCGGGAGATGGACCACGTCACCTTCACCGAGGCGGTCGAGCGCCTCGCAGCCCGCATCGGCTACACGCTGCATTACGAGGACGGCGGGCCCGCGCCCGAGACGAGCGGCCGCTCCCGCCTGTTCGCCGCGAACGCGGCCGCGGCGGAGTTCTTCCGCGCGCAGCTCGTGTCCCCGGAGGCCGAGCCTGCCCGGCGGTTCCTGGGGGAGCGCGGCTTCGACGCGGGAGCCGCGGCGCACTTCGGCGTGGGCTATGCGCCCAAGGGCTGGGACGCGATGCTCAAGGCCCTCACCGCGCAGGGCTTCTCGCGCGAGGAGCTCACCACCGCCGGCCTGGTCTCCACCAACCAGCGCGGCGGCGTCTACGACCGCTTTCGCGGCCGGCTGGTGTGGCCGATCCGCGACGTCACGGGCCAGACGATCGGCTTCGGGGCACGCAAGCTCTATGACGACGACCAGGGTCCGAAGTACCTGAACACACCCGAGACGCCGATCTACAAGAAGGCACAGGTGCTGTACGGTCTCGACCTCGCCAAGCGCGACATCTCCCGCGGCGACCCGAAGCGCGTGGTGGTGGTCGAGGGGTACACCGACGTCATGGCGTGCCACCTGGCGGGGGTCACGACCGCGATCGCGACGTGCGGCACGGCCTTCGGCTCCGAGCACGTCACGGTGCTGAGGCGTGTGATGGGCGACGAGTCGGCATCCGGCGAGGTCGTCTTCACCTTCGACGGCGACGAGGCCGGCCAGAAGGCCGCCATCCGGGCCTTCGCGGAGGACGGCCGTTTCAACGCCCAGACGTATGTGGCGATCGCGCCGGACGGGCTGGACCCGTGCGACCTGCGCCTGCAGCGGGGCGACGGCGCCGTGCGCGGCCTGCTCGA
>NZ_JAPSJA010000145.1 GCF_031178525.1 Microbacterium sp. | reverse complement strand
GCGAGCGCATCCCGCGCCGGCGCCTGAGCGAGCGCCGCCTTCTCGACCTCTGCCAGGGGGCGCGAGAGCCTGCGGGTCTCCGCATCCTCCACCGCGCCGGCCGTGAGGTCGGCGAGCAGCATCAGTGCGCCTTCGGCGATGACTTCGGTCCGTTGGCGCCGTAGCCGGCCTTGCCCATGATCCAGCCCACGATGGCGCCGACGACGAGCAGACCGGCGGCCACCCAGAAGAGCGTCCACTGATCGATGAACAGCGCCACCGTGCCCAGCGCGACCGCGACCAGCATGATGATCACGGCTGTCCAGGCTGCGGGCGAGTGTCCGTGACCGGGTTCGCCGTTCGAGTGGCTCATGTCGGATGTTCTCCTTCGTTGCGTGGGACCTCCGCAAGTCTATCGGGAGCACGCGGCCTGATCCGTCCCGCGGTGCCCCGCTGGATGGACTCACGCGCGATGACCACGCGGGCGGCGGGCAGGACGCCGCTACCTGGCGATGGTCTTCGCGGCGGACGTCTTCGTCACGGTCGCGTACCCGGCGAGGGAGCCCGTGACCCTGACGGCGACGCGCTTGCCGGCATCGACGGTCTTGAGCGTGTAGCGCGAGCCCGTCGCGCCCGTGATCGGCCGCCCGTCCCGCAACCACTGGTACGTCCGTTTCGTGCCCGGCGTCCACGAGCCGGGCTTCGCCGTCAAAGGCTTCCCCGCCTTCGCCGTGCCGGAGATCGTCGGCGTCGATGCGACGAGGGTCCCTCGCGCGACGGTCTTCGCGGCCGCCGTCTTCGACGCCGTCGCGTACCCCGGCAGCGTCCCGGTCACACGGACCGTGATCTTCCTGCCCAGATCGGCCGCCGTCGGCCGATAGCGGGAGAGGGTGGCCTTGGTGATGGACCGGCCGTCCCGCAGCCACTGATACGTGAGCCTGGTCCCCGCGGTCCAGGTCCCCGGCTTCGCCGTCAGAAGCTGTCCGACCTTTGCGGTTCCCGTGACCGCCGGTGTCGGTGCCGACAGCGTCCCTCGCGCGACGCTCTTGGCGGCGGAGGTCTTCGTCACGGCGGTGTGGCCCGCGAGGCTGCCCGTCACGCGGATGGCGATCTTCTTGCCCAGGTCGGCCGCCCGAAGCACGTAGGCGGGCGCGGTCGCGCCGCTGATCGGCGCGCCGTCACGCAGCCACTGATAGCCGAACGCCGTCCGCCACGTCCAGTCTCCGGGGAAGGCGGTCAGCGTCCTGCCGACGGCGGCTGTTCCCGTCACGGTGGGGACCCCCGGCGTGTACGTCGCGGGTGCGCTCCCGCCGCCGGTGGTCTCGAACCAGGCACGGAAGAGCGTGTAGAAGTTGCGATTGCCGTAGGAGGAGCAGTCGTCCCCGTCTCCCGCACCGGCCGCCAGGGCAGCCGCGTTCGGCTGGTACGGGGTGTAGTAGTACAGGTTCGCCGTCGCCTGATTCCGGATGTACACCGGGGCGGTTCCGCAGGACCTGTCCGGGTTGTACAGGATCTCGTGCGTCGCGCCGGGCGCGTACCAGGAGAAGGAGTCGGTCTCCGTGCTGTAGATCTTCATCTGGCGCGCGGCGCCGTAGACCTGGTTGAAGAAGCCCTCGAACCTCTTGTCGCACTCCGCGTTGTCGGGGCAGCCCATCCCCATCGCCCTCGTGAACCGGAACGTGCTCGGCCAGTCGTGCGTAACAAGCCCCTGCTCCTTCTGCAGCATCACCAGCAGCACCTGCGGGTTGATTCCGCACGCCTGGGACACCTTGGAGATGATGCGCGCGGCGCTCTCCTTCGCGCCCCCGGGGTACTGCGCGCAGTACGCGTCTGCCGCCCGCGTCGTCGTCGTCTGGACGAAGTCCTCGAGACAGACGTAGGTCGCCTGGCAGGCCGCCACCTTGCTGTCGATGAAGGCCGAGATCTGCGTCGCCGTCATCGTGGCCTTGTTCGTGAAGACCGCGTCGCTGATGATGTTCCCGGCCTCGAAGCCCACGACGCCGCCGGGAACGGCGTAGGGCGCTGCGCGCTGCGCCCCGGGCGCGTCCACGGCGCCGCGAGGTGAGTCCACCCTCGGTTCGCCGTCCGGATCGGCGGCGTCCTCCGTGACGTCGCCTCCCGCGTCATCCACGCCCAATGCCGTGCTCTCGGCGACCCGCGCGAGGTCGTCGCGTGCCATCGTGACGGCAGACGACGACTCATCCTGCGCATCCGGATGGGAGTCGGACGCAGAGGCTGCGGCGCCGATGGGCGTCAGGGAGGCGGCGAGGGCGAACGTCGCCAGCGCAGAGAGCAGGGCTCCGCCCGCGCCGCCGACGCTCACACCCGACGCACGTCGGAGCAGGTCACGCATGCGCCTCAGTGTGGCAGACGATCGCGGCGGGGACGCTTCCTCAGCGCGTCGGGTCGTCGCCGCGGGAGAGGTCGTCCCAGGAGTCGATCGCGTCGAGCGGGGCGGCGTCGTCGCGCGCGGTGCTGTCGGTCGCCGCGCCGAAGCGCCGTCCGCCGCGCGCCCACAGGTGCGCGGTCGCGAGCACCGCGATGCCCGCGAGGCCGATCAGGATCGCCGCGATCAGCGTGACGAGCGGCCATGGCGTCGCCGTGACGTCTCGAACGACTCCCGCGATCGCCTCGGCGCCGGCCAGTCCCGTGCGCTCGGTGACCGCGGGAGCCACCGCCGTCAGCGGCGGGGCGACCACCATGCGCGCCGAGAGGAAGGCGAGCCCGGTGGCCACCACGACGGCGAGGCCGCCGAGCACGTAGCGCAGCGCGCGCCCCACGAGGGTCAGCACGAGTCCCAGCGCGAGCGTCGTGAGGGCGAGAGGCTGCAGGACGGGCACCGCGGTCGCACCGGGGACCGGCAGCGCGCCCTCCGCAAGCCGGGCGACGGCCCAGGTCTGCGTCGAGCCGATCAGGGCCACCGCGCCCGCCGCGAGGATCGCGACGACCGTGAGCGACTTGGCGCGCGTGCGAAGGCTCATGCGTCCCGGGCGTCCGGGTCCGCGGAGACCGCGCGCAGGTCGCGCGATCCGTCCGGACCGTCGTCGAAGCAGGTGCGCGTGCCGGTGTGGCACGCCGGACCGACCTGATCCACCCTCAGCAGCACGGCATCGCCGTCGCAGTCGAGGCGCGCCTCGATCACGCGCTGGATGTGTCCCGAGGTGTCGCCCTTGCGCCAGTACTCCTGGCGGGAGCGCGACCAGTACGTCACGCGGCCGGTCGTGAGCGTGCGGCGCAGCGCCTCGGCGTCGAGCCAGGCGAGCATGAGCACCTCACCGCTGTCCCACTGCTGCACGATCGCCGGCGCGAGGCCGTCCGCGTTGAAGGCGACGCGCGCGATCCGGTTCTCGAGGTCCTGATCGCTCATCGGGTCTCGATCCCCTCTGCCCGCAGGGCGCGCTTGACGTCGTCGATCGTGAGCTGGCCGGAGTGGAAGACGCTCGCGGCCAGCACGGCGTCGGCGCCGGCGGCCACCGCCGGCGGGAAGTGCTCGGGCGCGCCCGCGCCGCCGGAGGCGATCACGGGAACGGGCGACGCCTCGCGCATCAGGCGGATGAGCTCGAGGTCGAAGCCCTGCTTGGTGCCGTCGGCGTCGATCGAGTTGACCAGCAGCTCCCCCGCGCCGCGCTCGATCGCCTCGCGCGCCCATGCGAGCGCGTCCAGGTCGGTCTCGGTCCGGCCCCCGTGCGTCGTGACGACGAACCCCGACGGGGTGCGGGGCGAGCGCTTGATGTCCAGCGACAGCACGAGCGCCTGCGCGCCGAAGCGGTCGGCGATTTCGTTCAGCAGCACGGGCCGGGCGATCGCGGCGGAGTTCACGCCGACCTTGTCGGCGCCGACCTCCTGCAGGCGCGCCACGTCGTCGACCGTGCGCACACCGCCGCCCACCGTGAGCGGGATGAAGACCTCCTCGGCCGTGCGCCGCACGACGTCGTACATCGTCGCGCGCTCGTCGACCGTGGCGGTCACGTCCAGGAACGTCAGCTCATCGGCTCCCTGGTCGAAGTACGTGCGCGCGAGCTCGACGGGGTCGCCCATCTCGCGCAGGTTCTCGAAGTTCACGCCCTTCACGACGCGACCGGCGGCAACGTCCAGGCAGGGGATGACGCGTGTGGCGACGCCCACGAGTCAGAGCCTCGCGTTGTGGATCGCCGTGACCAGGATCGCGCGCGCGCCCAGTTCGTACAGCTGGTCCATCACCTGGTTGACGCCCTTGCGCGGCACCATGACGCGCACGGCGACCCACTCGGGGTCGCGCAGCGGCGAGACGGTGGGCGATTCGATGCCGGAGGCGATCTCGACCGCACGGTCGACCAGGTGCGCCGGCAGGTCGTAGTCGACCATCACGTACTGGCGTGCGACCATCACGCCGCGCAGGCGACGCAGCAGCGTCTCCGTGCCCTCGGCGTCCTTCGGGCCGGCGACCAGCACGGCCTCCGACTCCAGCAGCACGGGACCGAAGATCTCCAGGCCCGCCTGGCGCAGCGTCGTGCCGGTCGAGACGACATCCGCGACAGCGTCCGCGACGCCGAGCTGGACGGCGGACTCCACGGCGCCGTCGAGCGGCACGATGTCGACGGCGATGCCGCGCTCGTCGAGGAACGCGTCGACAAGTCCCGGGTACGCGGTCGCGACGCGGAGCCCCTGGAGGTCCTCGAGACCGCTGAACCGTCCGGGAGGACCGGCGAAGCGGAACGTCGAGTCGCCGAAGCCGAGCGACTCGATCTCGCGCGCGGGCATCCGCACGTCGAGCAGCAGGTCCCGGCCCGTGATGCCGACGTCGAGCGCGCCCAGCGCGACATACGTCGCGATGTCGCGCGGACGCAGGAAGAAGAACTCGACGTCGTTGGCCGAGTCGATGAGGTGCAGCTGCTTGCTGTCGCGCCGACCGGCGTAGCCGGCCTCCGCGAGCATGTCGGCGGCGGTGTCGGAGAGGGATCCCTTGTTCGGGACGGCGATGCGGAGCATGGTGGCTTTCGGGGAGTGGTCGACGAGGTCCGGGCGCGCCTCAGAGATGTCGGTAGACGTCGGCCGGCGTCAAGCCCTTCGCGATCATCATCACCTGCAGGTGGTAGAGCAGCTGCGAGATCTCCTCGGCCGCCTCGTCGTCCGACTGGTACTCGGCGGCCATCCAGACCTCGGCCGCCTCCTCGACGATCTTCTTGCCGATCGCATGCACGCCGGCGTCCAGCTGTGCGACGGTGCCGGATCCCTCCGGGCGCGTCTGAGCCTTCTCGCTCAGCTCGGCGAACAAGTCGTCGAAAGTCTTCACCCGTCAAGGCTACCGGGGATTCGGAGGGCGGATTCGCCGCCGGGACGTGCGTGGGGAGATCAGTGCCGATGCGCGGCGGCGGCGGTGCGCAGGCCCGAGATCGCCGCGTCGATGTCGTCCGCCCCGAACACGGCGGATCCGGCGACGAACGTGTCGGCCCCCGCCTCGGCCGCCTGAGCGATCGTCCCCGCCGCGATGCCGCCGTCGACCTGCAGCCAGACGTCCGCGCCACGGCGCCGGGTCTCGTCCGCCAGACGGCGAAGCTTGGGCATCGTCTCGGGCATGAAGCCCTGCCCGCCGAAGCCCGGCTCGACCGTCATCACGAGGATCTGATCGAACTCATGCAGATGGTCGAAGAGGACCGCCACGTCGGTGTCCGGCTTCACCGCGACGCCTGCGCGCGCCCCGATCTCGCGCAGCCGTCGCGCGAGGGCGAGGGGATCGGCCGCGGCCTCGAGGTGGAACGTGACCGACGCGGCCCCGAGCTCGGCATACCCCGGAGCCCAGCGATCCGGGTCGTCGATCATGAGATGCACGTCCAGCGGCACGGGGCTCGTCGCCTGGATGCGCTCCACCATCTGCGGGCCGAACGTCAGGTTCGGCACGAAGTGATTGTCCATGACGTCGACGTGCACGAAGTCCGCCGACGCGATCCGCGCGAGTTCGGCCTGCATGTTCACGAAGTCGGCGGCCAGGACGCTCGGGTTGATGCGCGGCGCGGACGCACCGGAGGGCGGGTGCGGGGGCATGGATCGGTCCTTCCGGTCGGTCAGCGCGTCTTGCGCAGCAGTGCGAGGAACATCGCGTCGGTGCCGTGACGATGCGGCCAGAGTTGCGCGTGTCCCGCACCCGACAGCGGTGCGGGCAGGTCGATGGCGCCGCGCGAGACACGGCGCAGCACGGCACGCGCGTCGAGCTCCTCTACCAGATCGCCCAGCTCCTCGCGCACCCGCGCCACGATCGCCGCGGTCTCCGCGAGATGCGGGGAGCACGTGACGTACGCGACGGTGCCGCCCGGCTTCAGTGCCGTGATGGCCGACCGCAGCAGCCCTGCCTGCACGTCCGCGAGCTCGGCGACATCGGACGGCTGCTTGCGCCAGCGCGCCTCAGGACGACGACGCAGCGCACCGAGTCCCGTGCAGGGCGCGTCGACCAGGATGCGCTCGTACGTGTCGGGATGCGCGGACGCGAG
>NZ_JAPSJA010000408.1 GCF_031178525.1 Microbacterium sp. | reverse complement strand
GCATGCCGGCCCGCCACGCGCACCTGTCGCCGTCCGCCGTCCAGACCGCACTCGCGGAGTCGCTCGCGCAGCTGCGTCGAGACCTCGAGCTGCCGGAGGCCTTCCCCGCCGACGTGATCGCGGAGGCGGAGGCCGTTGTCACGTCGGGGGCGGCGGTCGATGGATCGGATCCGGCGCGCGCGGATCTGCGGCACCTCGACTTCCACACGATCGACCCGGAGGGATCCCGCGACCTCGACCAGGCGCTGGCCATCCAGCGCGCCGGATCAGCCGAGGACGGATCAGGATGGGTCGTGCACTACGCGATCGCCGACCTCGCCGCGTTCGTGCGACCGGGCGGGGCGATCGACGCCGAGACGCGGCGTCGCGGGCAGACCCTGTACGCGCCGGACGGCTCGGTCCCGCTGCACCCCGAGGCGCTGTCGCACGGCGCGGCCTCGCTCCTTCCCGAGCAGGATCGGCGGGCATACGTCTGGCGGTTCGTGCTCGACGCCGACGGGACGCAGCATGAGCCCGCGCAGCCGCCCGTGCGGGCATGGGTGCGCTCGCGGCGGCAGTGGAGCTACCGGCAGGCGCAGACGGCCGTCGACGAGGGGTCCGCACCCGACTCGATCGCGCTGCTGGCCGAGGTGGGACCCGCGCTGATCGCGCGGGAAGCGGTTCGGGGCGGGGCGAGCCTGGGCTCGCCCGAGGAGGAGATCGTCGCGACGCCGAACGGCTACGTCCTGCAGGCGCGGGCTACGCTGCCGATCGAGGACTGGAATGCGCAGATCTCGCTCATGACCGGCATGGCCGCCGCGGCGATCATGCTGGAGCGCGGCACGGGCATCCTGCGCACGCTTCCGCCTGCCGACGCCGAGGCGATCGCCGAGTTCCGGCGCCGCGTGGCGGCCATCGGGCATCCGTGGCCCGACGACATCCCCTACGGCGAGTACCTGCGGCGCGTGGACCGCGCGGACCCGGCCGCTCCCGCCATCACGCAGGCGGCGAGCGGCCTGTTCCGCGGCGCCGACTACGTCGCGTTCGACGGCGCAGCGCCCGAGCAGACCCAGCAGGCCGCGATCGCGGCGCCGTATGCGCACACGACGGCGCCGCTGCGTCGACTCGTCGACCGGTTCGTGCTGGCGATGTGCACCGACGCCCCCGAGTGGGCCCGTGAGGCACTGCCGACGCTGCCCGACGTGATGCGGCAGACCGGATCGCTCGCGAACCGCCTCGAGGCGGGCTCTGTCGACCGGGTGGAGGCCGCCGTGCTGCACGCGCGCCTGGGCGAGGAGTTCGACGCCGCGGTCGTCTCGCAGACCAAGGGCGGCGCGCGCATCCAGCTCGCCGATCCGTTCGTCACCGCGACCGCTCCCGGGTCGCACGAACCAGGATCCCGCATCCGCGTGCGCGTGACCGAGGCGGACATCGCCCGCGGTCGCGTGGCGTTCGCGGTCGCCTGAGTCGCGTCAGAAGCGGGCGACCGCCTGCACGCCGAGCATCGCGAGCACGCCGAACACGATGCCCCACAGGATGATCGAGATCACCTGCCAGAGGATGACCGCGTT
>NZ_JAPSJA010000144.1 GCF_031178525.1 Microbacterium sp. | reverse complement strand
TCGCTCGCGGACGCCGCACGCGCCGCCGCGGATGCCGCCGCGGCGGGCCGCGATGCGACCGCGCCGCTCGTCGCCCGCAAGGGCCGGGCCTCGTACCTCGGCGAGCGCAGCGCGGGACACATCGATCCCGGCGCGGCGTCGTCGGCCATCCTGTTCGCGGCGCTCGCCGAGGCGCTCGCGCGATGATCGGGCTCGTGATCGTCTCGCACAGCGAGGCCCTCGCGCGTGCGACGGTCGAGCTCGCGACGCAGATGGCGCAGGGCGCGCAGCCGCCGATCCGGATCGCCGCGGGCGCGGATGGCGGGTTCGGCACCGACGCGGCGGCGATCGCCGCCGCGATCGACGAGCTCGCCGACGTCGGCGGCGTGCTCGTGATGACCGATCTCGGCTCGGCCGCGATCAGCACCGAGCTGGCGCTCGACCTGCGCGAGAGCACGCAGCCGGTGCGCATCAGCGAGGGCCCGCTCGTGGAGGGCACGACGGCAGCGGTCGTGCGCGCCGCGACCGGCGGCACGCTGGACGAGGTGGCGGCGGAGGCCGCCGACGCCCTCGCGGCCAAGCGGCGTGGGGACGAGGCCGAGGACGTGTCGCAGGACGCCTCCGCGCCCTCCGACACGGCGAGCGCGGAGGCCCGGCTGATCAACCCGCTCGGCGTGCACTCCCGGCCCGCGGCCGTGCTGGCGCGCACCGCCGCAGGCTACGACGCGGACATCCGGATCCGCGATCTCACGAACGACCGCGGACCGGTCAACGCCGCGAGTCTCGTCGGCCTGCTCTCTCTCGCCGCGACGGGGGACCATGTGCTGCGCATCGAGGCGTCCGGCCCCGAGGCGCGGACGGCGGTCGAGGAGCTGCGCCGCCGGATCGAGGAGGGCCTGGGCGAGACCTAGCGCGGACGCGACGGTCGGCAGGCCATCGTCGCCCGCGTTGCTCGCCGCCCGTCAGCGCGCGGTCGCCGCGTCCGTCACGGCGCGCTCGATCGCGGCGACGAAGCCCCGCAGCTCGCCGTCCGAGATGATGAACGGCGGGCTGATCTGCAGCGTGTTGCCGCGCAGCGGCCGCGAGATGTAGCCGAGCTCGATCAGCTCATCGGCGATCCGGACGGCGTCGAGCTCGTCCGCGAGCGAGACGCCGCCGAGCAGTCCCGCGACACGCACGTCGACCACGGCCTCCTGCCGCGCGGCGAGGCCTTCGAGCTCGGAGCGCAGCACCGCCTCCAGCTCGTTCACGCGTGGCACGAGCCCGTCGCGCTCGAGGATGTCGAGGTGCGCGAGGGCCACGGCGGCGGCGGTCGCGTGGCCGGCGTAGGTGGCTCCGTGGCGGAACACGGGTGTCTCCGCCGCGTCCACGTAGAACGCCTCCCAGACGCGCGGGCCGACGAGCACACCGCCGAGCGGGGCGTAGCCCGACGTCACGCCCTTGGCGAAGGTGATCATGTCGGGCTCGACGCCGTAGCGCTCGGCCGCGAACATCGTGCCGGTGCGGCCGAATCCCGTGATCACCTCGTCGAGGATGAGCAGGATGTCATGGGCACGGCAGAGCCGCTGGATCTCCTCGAGGTATCCCGGAGCCGGCGGGTTCACGCCGCCGGTGCCCTGCACGGGCTCGGTCACGATCGCCGCGATTTTCTCGGCGCCGATGCGCTCGATCGTCTCGGCGATCGCGGCCGCATCGTGCAGCGGCACGCGGGCCGTCTCGGGGACGAGGGAGTCGGTGCCGTAGCCCTCGCGGTTGAACTCGAGCCCCGCGATGCTCGTGCCGTACGCGTGCAGGCCGTGATACGCGAACTCGCGGCTGAGGATGACCGTCTTGCTCGTGCGACCCTCGCGCTGCCAGTGCCGGCGGGCCAGCTTGCAGGCCACGTCGATCGCGTCGGATCCGCCCGAGTTGAGGATCACCTTCGACCGGTCGATGGGCGACAGCGCCGCCAGCCGCTCGCCCAGCGCGAGCGCCTTGTCGTTCGTGAAGCGCGCGAACGTGTGGTACGTCTCGAGCCGTCGCATCTGGTCGTAGGCGGCCTGCGCGAGCTCGGGGTGCGCATGACCGATGTTCGCGTGCCAGAGCCCGGCGGTGCCGTCGAACAGGCGGCGCCCGTCGGAGGTGAAGACGTAGGAGCCCTCGCCGCGTTCGATCACGAGCTGGCGGCCCAGCACCGTGGGGGTGTGAGCCTGGGCCGGCCAGAGTGCGGGCCCGTCGATGAGGGTGCGCGTCTCCGACGCGGGAACCTCGGACGCAGTGACCGGATCGATGCGGGTCATGGGCGCTCCTTCGCGGGTCGGCGGGCGGGCGATGCCCGTGGCGACAACGCTACGGAGCGCCATGCGTAAAGAGAAGCGACGGATGCTGACCTATATCCGTCAGCGGTGCTTACCGCTTGCCCTTCACCTCGATGCGAGGAGACGCGCCACCGCGTCGCGGATCGCCGCGAGGGCGGGCCGATCCTGCGCCCCCTCGCGGACGAGGAACAGGATCGACCGCTGCTGGTCACGCGGCAGCGCGGAGCTGGCGGCGACCTTGCTGCCGGCCTCGCGGATCACCATGTCGGACAGGAACGCGGCGGCCAGCCCCTGCTCGACCATGCGCAGGTGGAACAGCACGTCCGACGAGCGATGCGTGACCTTCGGCTCGAAGCCGCGTTCGCGGCACACGCGAAGCGCCCACTGCGTCGCGGCCGACGTGCGCGGTTCCATGACCCACGGCACCTCGCGGATCGCGGCGGCATCCGCGGGATCGAACCCGGCCGGCAGATAGCCGCGCACGGGATCGCGCCCGAGGACGCTCGAGTGGATCCCCGCGCCCGCCGCCCCCTCGGTTCCGGGGTAGGCGTCGGTGATCACGGCGTCGACGTCGCGCGAGATCAGGCGGACGGCCGCGACCTCGGGGTCGTGCAGATGCAGCCGCACCTCGAGCCCGGGATGCGACGTGGCGAGCGCGGCGAGCGCGGCCGGCATGATCGAGCGCGCGATCGTGGCGAACACGGCGACGTCGACCGCGCCCCGCACGCGCCGATGGGCCGTCGCGAGGTCCGCCTCGGCTCGCTCCACGGCGGCGAGGATCGCCTCGGTGTTGCGCACCAGGCCCTCCCCCGCCGGCGTGAGCTTCACGCCGCGCCCGACCTTCTCGAGCAGTGTGATGCCGGCCTCCTTCTCCAGCAGCGCCAGCTGCTGGGAGATCGCGGAGTGGCTGTACGACAGCTCGCGCGCGGCGGCCGTCATGCTGCCGCGCAGCTTGACTTCCCGCAGCAGGGTGAGGCGGTGCAGGTCGAGCACACCGGAAGCCTACGCGCGGCGCACGGACCTCTTGACGGGCGCGCTCCACGAACCTATGGTGTTCAACACATAGGTTGATAAACGGGAACGTTGAGGACAATGGACGATCAGCTCGACGGCGCCTTCGCCGCCCTGGCCGACCCGGTGCGCCGCGCGATCGTGGCGCGCCTGAGCCGGGGCTCCGCCACGCTGGGCGAACTCGCCGAGCCCTTCGACATCTCCCTGCAGGCCGTTTCCCGGCACATCAGCGTCCTCGAGTCCGCGGGACTCGTGTGGCGCACGCGCGAGGCGCAGCGTCGCCCCGTGCACCTGGACGCCGCCGCCCTGGAGCGGCTGACGTCATGGATCGATCGCTATCGCCTCGACGCCGAGGCGCGCTACCGGCGGCTGGACCAGGTCCTCGCCGAAGAACCCCCCGAGGCGGCGGACACCGCCTCGCAGCAGCACCGCGGCGATCGCCGCGCCCCCCGCAGCACCCGCCACAAGGAGAAGGAATCATGAGCAATCCCGTCGTGATCGACACCGTGCCCGGCGCCCCGTACGCCGACCTGAGCCGCGAGTTCGACGCGCCCGTCGAGGCCGTCTTCCGCGCCCACACCGACCCCGACCTGTTCGCGCAGTGGATCGGCCCACGCGGCCTGCGCACCACCATCACGCACTGGGACGCGCGCTCGGGCGGCGGGTGGGCATTCGAGCAGCAGGTCGGGGACGGCGAGGCCTTCGGCTTCCGTGGCACGTTCCACACGGTCGAGCCGAACGAGCTGATCATCCAGACGTTCGAGTACCTCGGCGCTCCCGGCGAGGTGAGTCTGGAGAAGCTGCGCTTCGAGTCGCTGCCCGGCGGCCGCTCGCGCCTCGTGAGCCGCTCGGTCATGACCTCGGTCGAGGCGCTCGAGGAGATGATCGCGCAGGGCATGCAGCAGGGCGTCGAGGAGGGTTACCAGAAGCTCGACGAGCTGCTGCAGCAGGACGGCTGATCCGGGGTCGCCGCGGCGGCCCCTCGGCGCGAGAACCGGCCGTTCAGTCGGCCGGGCCCTGGATCAGGGTGACGGCCGCGGTCTGCGCGACGCCGGAGGCGTCGATCCACTCGATGGTCACCTGCTCGCCGGGCGCGTACCCCGCCAGCAGGCCGCGCAGCGCCGCGGCGTCGGCGACGGCCTGGCCGTCGACCGCGGTGATGGTGTCGCCCTGGGCGAGCCCGGCCTCGGCCGCGGGTGTCCCGGCGACGACGCCCGCGACCGTGGCGCCCGCTCCGGCAGCCGCGCTGCCCGGGACGGTCGTCGCCTGCAGCGCGCGATGCGATGCGGAAGCGCTCTTCGGGCTATGGCCCCGCTATGAACCTCGGGGACCGACCGACGACCGGGCGACCGCCCGCCGCGGCGTCGAGCCGCGCGGCGGGCGGCGGGCGGCCGCCGGATGGGGGATCAGCGGACCGGTGCGATCCAGACGGTCGTCTCGCCCGGGACGGACGAGCCGGCGGGTCCGCCGCTCGAGAGCACCACGTGGGCGTCGCCCGGCAGGTCGGTGAGGTCATACGGCTCGGTCCCGAAGTTCGTCACGACCTGCCAGCCGCCCGGGCGGCGGAAGCGCAGGACGTCGTCACGCCCGGTCTCGATCCACTCCAGCTCCTCCGCGGCCTGCAGCTCGTGCCGCAGCGACAGCGTGCGCCGGTACAGCGACAGCGTCGAGGCGGGATCCCCGTCCTGCGCGTCCACCGCGTACTGCGAGAACCACGCGGGCTGCGGCAGATGCGCGCCGCTCGCGCCGAACCCGAAGGACGGGCCGTCGGCCGTCCACGGGAGCGGGACGCGGCAGCCGTCGCGCCCGATCTCCGCTCCCCCGGTGCGGAAGAACGTGGGATCCTGCCGTTCCTCCTCGGGGATGTCGGCCACCTCGTGCAGACCCAGCTCTTCGCCCTGGTAGAGGTAGGTCGACCCCGGCAGGGCGAGCATGAACAGCGTCGCGGCCTTCGCGCGGCGCGCACCGCGCTCGCGGTCGAGCAGCGCCTCGTCGCCGCCGCTGATCAGCCAGTCGCCACCGTGCCGGGTGTGCGAGGTCGAGTCGGCAGGCTCGGGCGGCAGACCATAGCGCGTGGCGTGCCGCACCACGTCGTGGTTGGACAGCACCCACGTGCTGGAGGAGCCCGACTCGGCCGCGAGCGCGAGGTTCTCCGTCACGATGCGGCGGAACTGCGCGGCGTCGAAGTCGGCCTCCAGCAGGTCGAAGTTGAACGACTGGCCGAGGCTCTCCGGGCTGGCGTAGCGCGGCACGCGGTGCGAGGCGACCCATGCCTCCGCGACGGCCGTGCGAGGCGGGTCGTAGGAGTTGAACAGCTGCCGCCACTCGGCGTAGATCTCGTGCACGTCGTCGCGATCGATCAGCGGGTGGTTGCCGTCGATCGGGATGAGCGTGAGCTCCTCGCGCGAGGGCAGCGGCTCCGTGAGGTCCTTCGTCAGCATGTGCGCCACGTCGATGCGGAAGCCGTCGACGCCGCGGTCCGACCAGAAGCGCAGGGTCTTCAGGAAGTCCTCCCGCACCTCGGAGTGGTCCCAGTTCAGGTCGGGCTGCTCCTTGGCGAAGTTGTGGAAGTACCACTGCCCGTCCTCGACGCGGTGCCAGGCGGGTCCGCCGAACACCGAGAGCCAGTCGGTCGGCGGCTCGGCGCCATCCGGTCCGGTGCCCTCGCGGAAGATGTACCGCTCTCGCGCCGCGGATCCGCGCCCTGCGGCGAGCGCCTCCTGGAACCACTCGTGCAGATCGGACGTGTGGTTCGGGACGATGTCGACGATCACACGGATGCCGCGCGCGTGCAGCTCGGCGACCATGCGGTCGAAGTCCTCGAGCGTGCCGAGACGCGGGTCCACGTTGCGGTAGTCCGCGACGTCGTAGCCGCCGTCGGCGAGCGCCGACGGGTAGAACGGGCTCAGCCACACCGCGTCGATGCCGAGCGAGGCCAGGTAGTCGACCCGGGAGACCACGCCGGGGATGTCGCCGAGACCGTCGCCGTCCGCGTCCGCGAAGCTGCGCGGGTAGATCTGGTAGACGACGGCGTGCCGCCACCAGGTCGGGTCCTTCAGGGCGTCGGGGGTCTCGATGGGAAGCACCTCGGTCATGTGGCGCGGGTTCCTTTCGGTCGTCGGTGCATTGCGCGGTCTGTCGCGCGTGCGGGTGGGTGGGCCAGTCGTGCGTTCGGTTCGGGGGGGCAT
>NZ_JAPSJA010000143.1:899-6481 GCF_031178525.1 Microbacterium sp. | reverse complement strand
CCGCACCTCGCGGCACCCCGCACCACGCAGTACCCGCATCAGACAAAGGAGTTCACGATGCACGCACGCACCATCCTCAAGCCCCTCGCCGCGGCCGGCGTCGGCCTGTTCGCCATCGCGGCGCTCGCCGGCTGCTCCGTCGACACCGGCCAGGGCGGCGCGGCCGCCGGCGGCGGCGGTGAGACGAAGGAGAACGGCATGGGCGACGACGGCGTCTTCAAGGTCGCCGCGTTCACGGCCGGATACGGCACCCCCGGCGGAAAGCTCACGCTCGACTACTTCGTCGAGGCGGGCAACGAGCAGGAGAACTGGGAGGTCACGCTCGACACCAGCGAGTTCAACTACGACGAGATCACCACGGAGATCCAGAACCAGATCTCGGGCGGCGCGGACGCGATCCTCGCCGGCTTCCCCGACCCCCGCCAGACCGCGGTCATCGAGCAGGCGGCGGCCGACGCCGGCATCCCGATCTTCTCGATCGACGGCGGCGTCGAGCCCAACGACGCGTACGCGGTCGACGTCACCTTCAGCCAGCAGCAGATGGCCGAGGAGACCGTCGGCGCGCTCGAGGAGGCGGTCGGCGGATCGCTCGAGGGCAAGGACGTCATGGTCATCGGACACGACCCGCACATCGGCATCCAGACCCGCAGCAACATCGCGCTCGACCTGCTGGAGGAGAAGGGCGCGAGCATCGCGGGCGGCGACATGAAGCAGGTGCTCAACCCCGGCACGGGCCGCACCGAGGCGCTCACCTTCGTGCAGGACTACCTGCAGGCGAACCCGGACGGCCTCGACGCCGTCTGGGTCGGGTGGGACGACGGCGCGCTCGGCGCCGTGAAGGCCATCAACGAGGCGGGACGCGACGACATCTTCGTCACGGGCGTCGACGCGCTCGAGGAGACGACGGCCGAGATCAAGAAGGACGGCCCCATGTACGCCTCGATGGCGCAGGACTGGATCGGGGTCGTCGACCAGGTGATCGACATCATGAACGACTACCGCGACAGCGCGACGCTGCCCGACGAGAACTTCATCGATCTGCCCGCCGAACTCATCGACCGCAGCAACGTCGACACGTTCGAGCCGACCCTCTGACCCCATGAGCACGCAACTGCAGACGGCGCCGGCCGACCTGTTCGACCTGCACGGCGACCTCGTCGTGGTGACGGGCGCATCGAGCGGGATCGGCCAGGCCGCCGCGGAGATGTACGCCGCGGCCGGCGCGACGGTCATCGTGCTCGGGCGCAGCGAGTCGCGCGTCGCCGACGTGGTGTCCGGCATCGCCTCCGCGGGCGGCACGGCGCACGGCTTCGCCGTGGACGTCTCCGTCCGCGGCGCGGTGGACGCGGTGCTCGGACGCATCGTCGAGGAGATCGGACGCCCCACCGTGGTGGTCGCGAACGCGGGCATCGCCGGCGGCGCGAGCTACCTGGCCGACGGCCGGCTCGCCGACTACTCGGATGCCGAGTGGGACGAGGTGGTCGCGACCAATCTCACCGGGACCTTCGAGACGGTCCGGGCGGCGGCGCGCGTGCTGGACCGCGGCGGTCGGATCCTGGTCACCGCGTCGACGGCCGGCATGCGCACGGATCCCATGGTCTCGTACGCCTATGTCGCGACCAAGGCGGCGATCCTGAACTTCGTGCGCCAGACGGCGCTGGAGCTCGCCCCGCGCGGGATCCGGGTCAACGCCATCGCACCCGGGCCGTTCAAGGGGACGAGGATCGGCGACGGCAAGACCGAGATCTCGCCCGAGTTCGAGGCGGAATGGGCATCGACGATCCCGCTCGGCCGGATGGGCACCATGCCCGAGATCCAGGGGCCCATGCTCTTCCTGGTCTCGCCGGCCTCCGCGTTCGTGACCGGGGCGATCCTTGCGGTCGACGGCGGCGCGGTCGCGCTGTCGCACACGGCCTTCTGAGCCGTGTCTCCGAACGCCGGCGGGGAGGCGGCACGACCCCTCCCCGCCGGACCAGACCACCACCCACGACCCACACATCACTGAGGAGAGACATATGAGACTCGACGGCAAGGTCGCCATCATCACCGGCGGCGCGAGCGGCATCGGGCGCACCACCGTGCACAAGTTCGTCCGCGAGGGCGCGAAGGTGCTCGTCGCCGACATCGACAGGGCGCGCGCCGAGCAGGTGGTCGCCGAGGTCGAACAGGCCGGGTTCCCGGGCGCGGCAGCCGCGACGGGCGTCGACGTGTCGGTGTTCGCCGACGTCGAGGCGATGGTGGCCAAGGCTGTCGAGGTCTTCGGAGCCGTGCACGTCATCTTCAACAA
Organism: Microbacterium sp.; assembly: GCF_031178525.1. Classification (GTDB taxonomy): domain Bacteria; phylum Actinomycetota; class Actinomycetes; order Actinomycetales; family Microbacteriaceae; genus Microbacterium. The sequence goes on along the minus strand of NZ_JAPSJA010000143.1, from coordinate 4,194 downwards.
CGCCGGCATCGCGGGCGGCGTCCCGCTGCTCGAGCACGACCCGGAGACCGATTACGAGCGGATCGTCCGCGTCGACCAGAACGGCGTCTACTACGGCATCGTCGCCGCCGGGCGGCAGATGGCGAGACAGGGCACGGGAGGCGTGATCATCAGCACGTCCTCGGTCTACGGCGAGCAGGCAGCCGAGCTGTCGTTCACGTACAGCGCCGCCAAGGCCGCCGTGATCTCGTTCACGCGCTCGGCGGCGTACGAGCTCGCCGAGCACGGGATCCGCGCCGTCGCGATCACGCCCGGCCGCGTCGCGACGCCCATCATCAACCAGTTCAGCGACGAGCTGAAGGCCACCTTCGCGGCGGAGCAGCTCCGCGGGAAGCTGACGGAGCCCGAGGAGATCGCCGACGTCGTGGCGTTCCTCGCATCCGACGAGTCGCGCGTGATCAACGGCACCGTGGTGAGCGTGGACGACGGGTACTCCGTCTTCAAGCAGCGCCTCGAGCTGCCGGTGTTCTGACAGGGGGCCGTCCATGTCCGCCGTGCCCCGACGCCTGCCCGTGGAGCTCGACGTCGCGTGTCACCTCAACGTGGTGCTCGCCGACCCGGGATCCGACGTGCTCACAGCCGCGCTCGACGGCATCGCCGCGCGCGGCTTCCGCCGGATCGTGCTGCCGCCCGTCGATCCGGTCTCGTTCGATGCGGCCGGCTTCCGGGTGCTGTGCGAGGCGCGCGGCCTGTCGGCGATCCCGATCGTCGGCCAGTCTCCGGGCGCGGACGTCTCGTCGGACGACCCGCAGATCCGCGCCGCGGGATCCGATGCGCTGCGGCGAGCCATCGACCTGGCGGCGGAGCTGGGAGCCGACCAGCTCAACGGCGTGCAGTACGGCCTGTTCGGCAGATCGCCGTCCGTGGTGCCGCGCGACGCGTGGGAGCGCTCCGCCGCGGCCGTGGGAGAGGTGGCCGAGGCCGCACACCAGCGCGGCATCGCGCTCGTGTTCGAGGTGCTCAACCGCTATGAGACCCCGATGATCAACACGGCCGAGCAGGCGATGGCCTACGCGGAGGCGAGCGGTTCGGCGCATCTTCGCATCCATCTCGACACGTTCCACATGGCGGTCGAGGAGGAGGACATCGCGAGCGCCATCCGCGCGGCCCTGCCGCGGCTGTCGTTCCTGGAACTCGGCCAGTCCGGTCGCGGCCGACTGTCGCGCGGCGCGGTGGACATCGCCGACGTGGTGCACAACGCGCTCGACGACGGGTACGAGGGACGCTGGGGCGTCGAGGCGTTCTCGTCCGCGATCCTCCCGCCGCCCGCGCGCGACGCCCTCGCCGTCTGGCGCGCTCCGTACGTCGACGGGCTGCATCTCGCCGATGACGCCGTGCGGGTGATCCGCGCGGGCTGGGCGGCGAGCGGCCCTGGCCGACGCGCCGCGCGCCTTGCACGCGCGGTGGGCCCGGAGGACGGCGGCCCGCCGGGCGCAGGCCGCGCCCGAACGGATTTTGGCGACGATATTGTCTCCGATCCGATCGTGGCTCACACTGAACGCGAGACCCGACTCCCTGACGCTCCCGCGCCAGCGAACCCCGCGGGCACCCCGCCCGCAGCCACGAAGGCAGCAGCACACACAGAGAGGTGAGTGATCACATGACGGACATCGACAACGCGGTCGTCAGCACCGACGCCGCATCCGGCGAGGCGTCGGACACCGAGACCGGCAAGGCAGCGGAGGCGGCCGTCCGAACGGGCCTGTTCATCGGCGGCGAGGAGCGCTTCACCGACGAGGTCGTGAAGATCGCCGACCCGGGCAAGCCCGGCGTGATCGTCGGCGAGGCCGCATCCGCGTCGCCGCAGGACGTGGCAGACGCAGTGGCGGCCGCGAAGGTTGCCTTCCCCGCGTGGGCCGCCCTGTCGGCACAGGAGCGCGCGGCGAAGATGGCCGAGGCGATCGCCGGGATCGCGGACGACCGCGACACCGACGCGGCCATCCTGTCCCAGGAGAACGGCAAGATCCGGATGGAGGCGTGGATCGACGCGCTCGTGTTCGAGATCCGCTGGAACGTCACCCTCGGTGTCGCCGACCAGGTCGACGAGGGCACGACGCTCGATCCGGCCCCGGGCATCCCCGTCACGACTCAGGTCAAGCACTCCCCGCTCGGTGTCGTGTCGATCATCGTGCCGTTCAACTGGCCGATCGCGATCCTGGGCGCGGCTCTGCCGAACGCGCTGCTCGCGGGCAACACGGTGGTCGTCAAGCCGCCGGCGTCCGCTCCGCTGGCGACCGCTCGCCTGGTGCAGCGTGTCGCGGCCAAGCTGCCCGCGGGGGTGCTGAACGTCGTGACGGGCAAGGACGAGAACATGTCGGCCCTGATCGACAACCCGGACGTCGCGAAGCTGTCGTTCACGGGAAGCGTCAACGGCGGCAAGCGGATGATGGAGATGGCGTCGAGGACGCTGACCCGTGTGACGCTCGAGCTCGGCGGCAACGACGCGGCCGTGATCGCCGAGGACGCCGTCCTCGACGACGCGCACGTCGATCGCCTGTTCGGCGCGATCTACGACACCACGGGTCAGATCTGCATGAACGCCAAGCGCGTGTACGTGCACCGCTCGCGGCTCGACGAGCTCGTCGCGGCCCTCGAGGCGCGCCTGCAGAAGGTCGTGATCGGCTACGGCCTCGACGATGGCACGACCATGGGCCCGCTGCATCAGCCGGCGCAGAAGGCGTTCGTCGAGGAGATCATCCAGGAGGCGAAGGACGCGGGGGCCGATGTGCGCGAGTACGGCGAGCTGCCGGGCGGCGATCTGGCGGGCGGCAACTTCCTCCGCCCGGCGCTGGTGATCGATCCGGACCCGGCGCTGCGCGTCGTGACGCAGGAGCAGTTCGGGCCGGTGATCCCGCTCATCCCGTTCGACGCCGAGGACGAGGCCGTCGCGGCGGCGAACGACACGTGGGCGGGCCTGGGCGGATCGGTCTGGACGTCGAGCCCCGAGACCGCGCAGCGCATCGGCTCGCGACTGCAGTGCGGCTACGTGTGGATCAACGACCACGGCGCGAACCGCCTCGACCTGCGCGCACCGTTCGGCGGCGTGAAGCAGTCGGGCATGGGCCGCGAGCAGGGGATCGAGGGCGTGCGCGACTTCCAGGACACGCACGCGATCGCCACGCTCGACGAGGAGGCGCTCAAGGCGATGGCGCACTGACCCGGAGCTCGCATCCTCCCCCGTCCTCGAGCCAGCGGGCGCAGCGGCGAGCGACACGGTCCGGACGCGGGGGGGCCCCGGGGGGCCGGCGGGGTAGGC
>NZ_JAPSJA010000143.1:0-889 GCF_031178525.1 Microbacterium sp. | reverse complement strand
CGGACGCTCGGCGACCTCGGTCGCCGAGCGTCTTCGCCGTTTCCGCTCGCCCTCGCCGCTCGACGGTCGGAAGCGGCGCGAAGATTTGCGACGCGCAGGATCGTCAACTATGGTTGACGCCATGGTCGACACCGCGCAGGCGACGGATCCGGACGAACCCATCGCCGAGCTCTTCAGGATCGCCGAGCAGCGCCGCGAGCTGAGCCGCGCCGAGGAGACGCAGGTGCGTCGCGCCCGCGTGAGCGGGTACTCGTGGGAAGCCATCGCCACCGCGCTCGGCATCACGAAGCAGGCCGCGCACAAGAAGTTCGGCCGGAAGTGAGCAGCATGTCCGACGCACCCGCACGACGCCGCAACCCGTTCGCCCGCCCGCAGGAGCAGGAGGGGCCGCGTGCGACGTTCCGGCAGCTCCTGCCGTTCGTGTTCGAGCACAAGCGGGTGCTGGTGTGGGTGTCGATCCTGAGCGTGCTCGAGGCCGTCACGACGCTCGTGCAGCCGACGCTGATCGGCGAGGTGATCGCGCGCGTGCAGGAGAGCGTTCCGCTCGGTGCGCTGGTGTGGGCGCTCGTCGCGCTCGTGCTCGTGTCGTCCGCGGTCGGCGCCTACCAGCACTTCCTGCTGCAGCGCACCGGCACGGCGGTGGTGCTGTCGAGCCGCCGCCGCCTGATCGCACGGATCCTGCATCTGCCGATCTCGGAGTTCGACGCGCGCCGCACGGGCGACCTCGTCTCGCGCGTCGGCACCGACACGACGATGCTCTATGCCGTGCTCACGCAGGGTCTCGCCGACAGCGTCGGCAACATCCTGCTGTTCGTGGGCGCGCTGATCGCGATGCTGATCATCGACCCGATCCTGCTGCTCAGCATCGTGGGGGTGCTGGGGATCAGCG
>NZ_JAPSJA010000142.1 GCF_031178525.1 Microbacterium sp. | reverse complement strand
GGATCGGCGATGTCCTCGATGAGGGCCGATCAGGCGAGGCGCGTGGCGAGCTCGTCGATCATGTCGGGACGGAAGCCCGACCAGTGGTCCTCGTCGGTCACGACGACCGGAGCCTGCATGTAGCCGAGGGCCTTGACCTGCTCGAGCGCAGCCGGATCCTGCGAGAGGTCGACGACCTCGTAGTCGATGCCCTTCGAGTCGAGCGCGCGGTACGTGGCCGTGCACTGGACGCAAGCAGGCTTGGTGTAGACCGTGATCGCCATGACGCTTCTTCCCCTTCAAACCGTCTCAGACTCGGCGGACCTCCGCCGGGACCTCAATACTACATATGGGTGCAGACATTCCGGGGCACCACTAGGGCTAGTAGTTACACGGTTGTCATTTTCCACCGTTGTCCACCGCTCCCCCACAGGCCTCTCCACCGATCCATCCACAGCCGAGCGGTCGGGTGAGGGCCCGGTCGAGGCCGGAAATCGCGGTTCCCGGAGGAAGCGGATCGACCTCTCCACAGGTACAACGCTAGGAGGGGCCTCTGACATCCCACAGGCTGTGGATCCGGCCCTCCCGGCGTGTCGCGGCGTGTCGCGCTCGGGTCGGATTCGAGCCCTCACGCTCCCCGCTCACGACCCCGCCCGGCCCTGCGCACGCCCGGCGGAACGGCCTCCGAGCGATAATCTGGAGGGATGTCGTCCTACCGTGAGCTCGCACGCACTTCGGGCGTCGTCCGCATCATCGCCGCGCAGCTGACGGCGCGGTTCCCGTCGGGGATGGTCAGCCTCGGCATCCTCATCCACGTCGAGCACCTGACGCATTCGTACGGCGCGGCGGGCACCGTGCTCGCGGCGATGTCGATCGGCCAGGCCGTGTCGGGTCCGATCACCAGCCGCTGGATGGGCCGCTGGGGCATGCGTCCCGTGCTGTCCGCGCTCACGCTCATCTACGCCGCGACGATCGCGGTCGTCGCCGTCGTGCCGCTCCCCGTCCCCGTGCTCGTCGCTCTGGGTCTGCTCGCGGGCCTGTCGACACCGCCCGTGCAGTCGGCCGTGCGCACGATCTACCCCAAGCTCGTCAACTCGCGTCAGCTCACGGCGCTGTACTCGCTCGACGCCTCGCTGCAGGAGCTCATCTGGGTCGCGGCACCCGTGCTCGTGACGTTCCTCGCGCTGCAGGTGTCCTCCGTGCTGGCCCTGCTCGTCATCTCGGGCGTCGCGCTCGCCGGCGGCGCGTGGTTCATCTTCTCCCCCGAGGTCGGCCGGGTGCGGATCCCTCGCAGCCGCTCGTCGTTCGGACGCGTGCTGCGCAAGCCCACCGTGCTGCTGACCACCGCGATCGGCGTGCTGTTCATCGGATCGACCGCCGCGGTCGAGGCCGGCATCGTCGCGACCTTCGGCGAGGGCGGGGTGGAGTCCGGGCTGGTGCTCGCGGCATACGCGCTGGGCAGCCTGACGGGCGGGCTCGGCTCGGGCGGCATCCCGATGAGCCCGTGGTCGACGGCACGACGCCTCGTGATCGTGGCGATCGGCAGCGCGCTCACGCTCGTGATGGTGACGAACCCGTGGTGGCTCGCGTTCGCGCTGTTCGTGGCGGGCGTCGGCTTCGCCCCCGCGCTGGCGACGATGCTCGCGAGCACGTCGGCGAGCGTGAAGTTCAGCGAGACGGCCGAGGCGTACGGCTGGATCAACACCGGTCAGCTGATCGGCGCCGCGCTCGGATCCATGGCGGCCGGCTTCGCGATCGACGGCACCGGTGCGCTCGGGGCCTATCTCGTGAGCATCGCGATGATCATCGGCGCGGCCGTCGTCGCCGCCGTCTTCCACCGCGGCTTCCCGGACCTGCGCGGCCGCGACGCCTCGCCCATCCCCGACACCGAGCAGCTCCCCGTCATCACCTGAGCCCGGCGCGGACCGCGCGACGGGCAATAGCCTGGTGCGATGACGCCCTCTCCCGTCTCGCTTCCCCGCATGCACTGGGGCGATCCGTCCTCCGGTCGCCGCGCGCTGCTCGTCCACGGCCTGGGATCGTCGGGAGCCCTGATGTGGCGCTTCGGCGTCGCGCTGGCCGACGCCGGATGGCACGCGAGCGCGGTCGACCTGCGCGGACACGGCGACGCGCCCCGGGCGCTCGACTACTCCGTCGCGGCGTACGCCGCCGACGTCGCGGGCACCCTGCCCGACGACGGCGGAGCCTGGGACGTCGTGATCGGCCATTCGCTGGGCGGCGCGGCGACCACCGTCGCGGCCGCGGATCATCCCGCGTGGACCCGGCAGGTGGTGCTGATCGATCCTGCGATCCTGGTGGACGAGCGCGATGCCGGCATCGTGCGCCGCAGCCAGGAGCGCGCGTTCGCCGACAACCGGATCCAGGCCGTGCGCAACGAGCATCCGCACTGGCACCCGCAGGATCTCGAGCTGAAGGTCGACGCCGTCACGCGAGCGAGCCGATGGGCCGTCGAGCAGACGAGCGCGCAGAACGCGACGTGGGACGTCCGGGACGCGGCGTCGCGCGTCACCGTGCCGCTGCACGTGATCGGCGCCGACCCGAAGGTCTACGCGCTGTTCACGGGCGCGACCGCCGACGACGTGCTGCGCAATCCGGCGATCTCCCTGTCGATCGTGACCGGTGCGGGGCATTCCCCGCACCGCGACAAGCCCGAGCAGACCATGCGGCGACTGCTGGAGGTGCTGGGCTGATGTCCATCGACGTCCGGGACATCCTGTCCGACGAGCTGATCGACCGGATCCGCTCGCGCGCCGCGCGCGTGGACGCCGACAACGTGTTCCCCGAGGAGGACCTCGCCGAGCTGCGCGAGGCGGGCTACCTGCGCGCGCTCGTGCCCGCCGACCGCGGCGGCTTGGGTCTGACGCTCGCGGAAGTCTCGCAGCTGCAGCAGAGGCTCGCGGAGGCCGCCCCGGCCACCGCGCTCGCGATCAACATGCACCTCGTGTGGACCGGCGTGGCGAAGGTCATGCAGGATCGCGGCATCGACGATCTCCGCTTCGTGCAGGAGGGCGCCGCCGCCGGCGAGGTGTACGCGTTCGGGATCAGCGAGGCCGGCAACGACCTGGTGCTGTTCGGCAGCGACACCGACGCTGCGCCTCTGCCCGACGGCTCCTACGCCTTCACCGGCAGGAAGATCTTCACGTCGCTGGGCCCGGTGTGGACGCAGCTCGGACTGCACGGGCTCGACACCACCTCGCCCGACGGACCGCACATGGTCTACGCGTTCGTGAGCCGAGACGAGCGGATCGTGACGCGCGACGACTGGGACACGCTCGGGATGCGTGGCACGCAGAGCCGCACGACCGAGCTGCACGGAGCGATCGCCCCGCCCCATCGCGTGGTGCGCCGCGTCGCTCCCGGCCCGAACCCGGATCCGATCGTGTTCGGCATCTTCAGCGTGTTCGAGTTGCTGCTCGCCTCCGTCTACACGGGCATCGCGCGCCGCGCGCTCGACCTCGCGGTCGGCGCGGCGCGGTCGCGCACGTCGAAGAAGACAGGCAGGACGTACAGCCAGGATCCGGACATCCGCCGGCGCATCGCCGAGATGGCGCTCGCGTACGACGCGCTGCCGCCGCAGCTGGCCGTGCTGTGCCACGACATCGACGAGCGCGCGGATCACGGGGCACGCTGGTTCTCGCTGCTGTCGGGCATCAAGCATCGTGCGACGGCGACCGCCAAGCGCGTCGTCGACGACGCCATGCTCGTGGCGGGGGGCTCGTCGTACTTCTCGTCGAACGAGTTGTCGCGGCTCTACCGCGACGTGCTCGCGGGCGCCTTCCATCCGTCCGACCCCGAGTCGGCACACGCCACGGTCGCGACGGCGTGGCTCGGGCCCGTGGAGAGCTAGGCGCTCAGCGCCCGTCGAAGTCGAAGGCGCGCAGCAGCTCGGCGACGGCCTGCTCGCGGTCCTCCTCCGCGCCGCTGTCGAACATGTGCGTCACATGGGTGCGCAGGTGGTTCTCGAGCAGCAGGCGGTTGAGCGACTCGAGTGAGCGCTGGATCGCGCGGGACTGCGTGATGACGTCCATGCAGTAGTCCTCGTTCTCGATCATCCGGCCGAGGCCGCGCAGCTGGCCCTCCAGGATCCGGGTGCGGTGCAGCGCGCGCTTCTGGATGTCTTCGATCACATCGTGAGGGTACCCCCTCCGGGTATGAGTCGGCTGCGGGGAAGACCGGCGAGCGAGAGCGAGGCGCGTGCGAGGATGACGGGCATGGCCACCGTCGATCTGCTCTCCCCCGCCGACCAGGAGCGACTGCGCGGCCTGCGCCGCATGAAGGCGGTCGCCCTCGGGGCGCTGCTGTTCATGGCGGTGCTGTTCGCGTTCGGATTCGCGCTGCAGGACCGGGTCACCGCGTTCGCCTACGTGCGGGCGGCGGCCGAGGGCGGAATGGTCGGCGCCCTCGCCGACTGGTTCGCGGTCACGGCGCTGTTCCGTCGCCCGCTGGGCCTGCCGATCCCGCACACCGCGATCATCCCGACGCGCAAGGACGAGATCGGTCGCAACCTCGGCGAGTTCGTCGAGACGAACTTCCTCGAGGCCGAGGTCGTGCGCACCAAGCTCGCGTCGACGCCGATCGCCGCGCGCCTCGGCGCGTGGCTGCGGCAGCCCGACCACGCCGAGCGCGTCGCGTCCGAAGGCGCGGCCGTGGCGCAGGGAGTGCTGCGCGCGCTCAGCGACGACGACGTGCAGGACGTCATCGAGACGCTCGCGCGCCGGCATCTGATCGAGCCGGGCTGGGGCGAGCCGATCGGCGGGTGGCTCGAGCGCGTGATCGACACGGGTGCGCACCACGCGGCCGTGGACCTCGCGGCCGAGACGGTCCAGGCATGGCTCGAGGCGAATCCCGAGGCCTTCCAGGGACTGGTGTCGCGGCGCCTGCCCTCGTGGGTGCCGTCGATCGCGCAGCGCCTCGTGGATCACACCGTGTACAACGAGGCGGTCGCGTTCGTCGGCGCGCTGCGCACGGATCCCGGGCATCCCGCCCGGCAGGCGATCGACGGCTACCTGCTGCGCCTCGCCCAGAACCTGCAGCACGACGACGCGACGCGCAGCCGACTCGAGCAGGCGAAGTCGACGCTGTTCGACAGCCCCGGCATCCGCCGTCTCGCCGCGGAGGCGTGGGGAGCGGCGAAGCAGGGACTGCTGCGCGAGCTCGAGCAGCCCGACAGCGCGCTGCGTGCGCGCCTGCGGGACGCCCTTGCCGAGGTGGGCGCGCGGCTGGAAGACGAGCCGGGGTTGCGCGCCCGCGTCGATACCTGGGTCACGGACGCGGCCGTGTTCGTCGTGGAGCGTTACCGGCATGACATCGCGTCGCTCATCAGCGACACCGTGGAGCGCTGGGACCCGCAGGAGACGACGACGAAGATCGAGCTGATGGTCGGGCGCGACCTGCAGTACATCCGGCTCAACGGCACGGTCGTCGGTGCGCTCGCCGGACTCGTGATCTTCACGGTCGCGCACGCGCTGCTGGGCTGACGGCGCCGGTCGAGCACCGCCTCAGTCGACGCGCTCGACCCGTCCGCCCGTGAGCCGGACGAGCTCTTCGAACGTCAGCGGGAAGACGGAGTGCGCGGTGCCGACCGCAGCCCACAGGCGCGGGTACGTCGAGAGGTGCTCGTCCACGATGGTCTCGATCCGCACCGGGTGTCCGGTCGGGGCGACGCCGCCGATCACCTGGCCGGTGGCCTCGAGCACCTGCTCCGCCTTCGCACGCCTGATCGCTCCCCGACCCAGGCGCTCCGCGAGCGCCGCGGTGTCGACGCGGTGGGCCCCGCTCGTCATCACCAGCAGCGGGCGCTCGTCGCACCAGAACACGAGGCTGTTGGCGATCGCACCGACCTCGACCCCGAGCGCCGCCGCCGCGAGGGCGGCCGTCGATGCGGCATCGGAGAGAAGGACGATCTCGCCGTCGATGCCGGCCTCGCGGAGGCGCTCGGCGACGGCGGCATTGCGGGGGTGGAGTTCGGCGGCTGACATGGGCGCCAGTCTACGAAAGGAGCCTTGCGCCGCGCGAAAGGGACAGAACCCCCGGGAAACGCAGAAGGGCCACCCGTCGTTGGGTGGCCCTTCTGTCTTAAAGGAAGTCCGGCGGTGTCCTACTCTCCCACAGGGTCCCCCCTGCAGTACCATCGGCGCTGAGAGGCTTAGCTTCCGGGTTCGGAATGTGACCGGGCGTTTCCCTCTCGCTATGACCGCCGAAACACTATCGATGTTTCGAACGTTTAGCACGCTGTGTAATTGTGCGTTGTTCTCGACCGTACATCGAGAACCACTCAGTGGACGCGAACGCTTCGCAGAAAGCGAGGTGTTATCAAGTCATCGGCTTATTAGTACCAGTCAGCTGCACACATTGCTGTGCTTCCACATCTGGCCTATCAACCCAGTAGTCTGGCTGGGAGCCTCTCACCCGAAGGTATGGAAGTCTCATCTTGAGGCCGGCTTCCCGCTTAGATGCTTTCAGCGGTTATCCATCCCGAACGTA
>NZ_JAPSJA010000141.1 GCF_031178525.1 Microbacterium sp. | reverse complement strand
AGGACGTGGTCTTCAATCCGGCTCCGATCCCTCAGGCGGGTGTGCCGGCGCTGGGCGCCGGGCGACCGGCGCCGGCGGGTCCAGCCGTGCGAGCAACGCCCGCGCACGGCGGATACGTGCTGGAGAACGACGTCGTGCGAGTGGTGATCACCGCGGAGGGCCTCATCACCTCGGCGGTGGACGTCGCGACCGGACGCGACGCGATCCCCGCGGGTGCGGAGGCGAACCTGCTGCAGCTGCATCCGGATTTCCCCGCGATGTGGGATGCGTGGGACGTCGACCGCTACTACCGCAACCGAGTCGACGACCTGCGGGCCGCGGAGTCGCTGACGATCGAGACGGCGGCGGACGGCGTCACGGTCATCGTGTCTCGCCGGTTCTCGCAGTCGGCGCTGACACAGCGGATCACGCTGCACGCCGGATCCCGCGCGCTCGTGTTCGCCCAGACGACCGACTGGCACGAGACGGAGAAGTTCCTCAAGGTCGCGTTCCCGCTCGACATCCACGCCGAGCACACGGCCGCCGAGACCCAGTTCGGCTACGCCAAGCGCGTGACGCACACCAACACGAGCTGGGAGGCCGCGAAGTTCGAGACCGCGATGCACCGGTTCGTGCATGTCGAGGAGCCGGGCTTCGGCGTGGCGCTCACGACGGACTCGACGTACGGCTACGACGTCACGCGCGATTCCACCCCCGAAACGGGCGTCACGACGACCGTGCGGCTGTCGCTGCTGCGTGCCCCCCGCTTCCCCGATCCGGCGACGGATCAGGGCGAGCAGACGCATGTCTACGCCCTCGTGATCGGCGCGGACATCGCCGACGCCACCGCGGCGGGCCTCGTGATGAACCTGCCGCTGCGGGCGGCACCCGCGGCGGACATCGCTGCGGACGCGGTGACGCCGCCGACGCTCGCTCCCGTGGTCGAGACCTCGGGCGGCGTCCTGGTGTCGGCGGTGAAGCTCGCCGCGGATCGCTCCGGCGACCTCATCGTGCGCGTGTACGAGCCGTACGGACGTCGCGCGACGGGCACGGTGCGCTTCGGTCGCGCCGTATCGGGCGTCACAGCGGTGTCGCTCATCGAGGACGCGAACCCGAGCCCCGTGCCCGTGCCGCTCGTCGGGGACCGCGACGTCACGGTGTCGCTCACGCCGTTCGAGGTGCGGACGCTCCGCGTGACGCTCTGAGGCGCGCGTGACTCGCCCGCCGCCGGCGGGCGGGTCACGCGCAGCGCTGGTCGCCCTCAGCCGACCGCGCTGAGCTCCAGCACCATGCCCGACGCGGGATGCAGCACGGGCAGCGTCAGACCCGCCGCAGCGAGAACCGCGCCCGGCACGCGGAAGCCCTCCGGCTCGCGCGCCTGCGCGACCCAGGCCGGCTCGTGCCCGTGGATCGCCGCGGCGCCGAGCGCCTCCGGGACGCGGATCGCGTAGTCGCGCGAGCGGTCGAGGCCGGGGAAGGGCACGCGTGCCGCCTGCGGCCCGCCGGAGCTCGCCAGCCGCACCCACGCGAACAGCGCCGCGGAGCCGTCCTCCGCGACCGTGCCGTGCAGCAGCGTCTGCGGATCCGGCAGGTCCGCATGCACCCGCACGCCCCCGTGCAGCAGGCACCGTCGCGTCGTGACGAACTCCGCCCACGCCGCGAGCCGATCCAGCTCCTCCTCGGAGCACGCGGTGATGTCCCATTCGATCCCGGGGGCGGCGAAGGCCGTGGTCACGAGGCGGAAGGAGAGATCGGTGACGCGCTGCGTGGTGTGGGCACGCGGGGCGCCGACGTGGGAGCCGAGGAGCTCCGGCGGGACCAGCAGCTCGCTCCAGCGCTGGATCTCCTGCCGCTCGACGGGATCGTTGCAGTCGGAGGTCCACACCCGCTCTGTGCGGTCGAGGATGCCCAGGTCGATCCGGCCGCCGCCCGATGCGCAGCTCTCGATCTCGAGCGCCGGGTGCCGCCGGTGCAGCTCGTCGAGCATCGCGTACAGGGCCAGCGTCTGGCGCCGTACGCCCGGGCGGTCGCCGGCGGCGCCGCGGACGACGGCCTCATGCAGCTCGCGATTGTGGTCCCACTTGATGTACGCGATGTCGTAGCGCTCGACCAGCTGCGAGACCGCATCGACGAGATAGGCATACGCCGCCGGGTTCGCGATGTCGAGGACGTACTGATTGCGGAAGCTGGCGCCGACCCCTTCGGACGGAGCGAGCAGCCACTCGGGATGCGCGCGAGCGATGTCGGAGTCCAGGTTGACCATCTCGGGCTCGAACCACAGGCCGAACTCCATCCCCGCCTCACGCACGCGCGCCACGAACGGATCGAGCCCCTCCGGCCAGACTGCGGGATCGATCTGCCAGTCACCGAGCCCCGCGCTGTCGTCGCGGCGGCCGCGGAACCAGCCGTCGTCGAGCACGATGCGCTCGACGCCGATCCGCGCGGCGCGGTCGACGAGCTCGCCGAGGCGGCTCATGTCGTGGTCGAAGTACACGGCCTCCCACGTGTTCAGCACGAGCGGCTGCGGCGCGCGGCGCGGGCGGTGCGCACGCATCCGGCGGTGGAAGCGATCGGCGAGGCCGTCGAGCCCCGCATCCGACCACGCGAACAGCACGGCCGGGGCCTCGTAGCGCTCACCCGGCCCGAGCCGCACCTCACCCGCGCGCAGCAACTCTCCGCCGCCGATCACGGCGGCGAGCGATCCCGCCCCCTCGGGCAGTCGCTGCGCGATCCAGCGCTGGTCACCGCTCCAGGCGACGTGCGCCGCCCAGACCTCGCCCGTCCGATGTGCGAAGGCGGGGGTGCCGGCGACGAGCAGGTAGGGCGAATCGAGCCCGGGCTTGCCGCGCCGCACCTCGCGCACATGCGCCCCATCGACGAGCGGCAGGCGCTGGGGCGCGCGCTCACGGCTCCACCGCCCGCTGAAGTCGAGGATCTCGCTTGCGCGTGACGGGATCGGCATGAGCGCGACCACGTGCGACAGGTCGTAGGGTGCGCCATCCGCGGCCGTCGAGAGAGCCGACCACTGCACGCGCAGGATGCCCGTCGCATCGAGCTCGAGCTCGACCGTCAGCTCGAGCTCGCCGATCGGGTCGTGCAGCGTGCAGCGCACGGTCCCGCCCTCGTCCCCGCCCGCCCGCTCGGTCTCGACGCGCGTGAGGACGGGGCGCGGTGTCGTCGCTGTGCCTCCTCGATGACCGTCCAGGCCGGGCAGTCCCGACCACGTGTCCCGCTCGAGGGGCAGCAGCGTCACGGGACGCGGCGTCTCCGGCGAGTTCGAGACCCGCGCGGACGCGCCCGACGCCCGCAGGGCGGCCACGCCCCCGTCATCGAGTGCGCCGAGATCCTCGCCCCAGTGCAGGACGGTGGGCAGGTCCCCCGCCAGATCCAGCAGAAGCGACACCCCTGCTGCGCGCAGCATCGCGTGACCCGGCTGAACCGACATCGTGACCACCTCGTCCTCGCGTTATTTGACAGCAGAAACTTACTGTTCCTACGCTGACGAAGCAAAGGAGGCTCATGAGGCCCGCGTCACCGGTTCTGACGCCCGACGACAAGCGGGGCACGCTCCCCGAGCTGCGGACGGCGACGTCCGCCGAGATCTTCACGCGGATCATCACGCACGGCCCGATCAGCCGGATCGAGATCGGACGCCTGACCGGTCTGTCTCCCGCGAAGGTCACCAAGACGGTGAGCCCGCTGATCCGCGACGGCTTCGTGAACGTCGGCGAGCACGCGGAGCACTCGGCGCCGGGCCGACCGGTCTATCCGCTCAGCGTCGTCCCGCAGTCGATGCTCGCGCTCGGCGTGAAGGTCAATGCGGACGAGGTCGTGGCCACGACCGTCAGCCTCGGCAACGAGGTGCTAGCCTCCACCCGTCGATCACTGGCCGAGCACGATCCGGCCACCGTCACGGCGGCGATCGCGGAGTGCGCCCGTCAGCTCATCGACGAGCTCGGAGGCGCGGCGGATCGGCTCGTCGGCCTGGGCGTGTCGGTCTCCGGCGACATCGACACGGACACCGGCGTCGTCCGGCACTCACCGCTGCTGGGCTGGTCGCAGGTGCCGCTCGGCGCACAGGTCGCGGCGCACATCGACCTGCCGGTCGTCATCGAGAACGACGTGCGGGCGCTTGCCAAGGCCGAGCAGTGGTTCGGCGTCGGCGCCGAGGCCGCGAGCTTCGCGATCGTCACCATCGGCGCCGGGATCGGCTGCGGCATCTACGTCAACGGGGACGTGGTCGTCGGCTCGCACGGCGTCGCCGGCGAGATCGGCCACCTTCCCCTCGCGTCGCCGGACGCCCTGTGCGTCTGCGGGCGGCGGGGCTGCGTGGAGGCCGTCGCCTCGTCGAGCGCCATCCGGGACGCCGTCCGCGCCGCGCACGGCGACGCGGAGCTCCGCCTGGAGGACGCCATCCGCCTCGCGCACGAGGGCGACGCGGGCGCGGTGGAGGCGTTCGACCGCGCGGGCACGGCGATCGGCGCGGCGCTCGCCGCGACCGTAAACCTCGTGGGCCCGGAGGTCGTCGTCATCGCCGGCGAGGGCGTCACGGAGTACGACCTCTACGAGCGGCGGATCCGCGAGGAGTTCGCGGCGCACGCCTTCGGCGCGGCGGCCCACTGCCGGCTGGTCCTGCAGCGCCACACCTTCATCGACTGGGCGCGGGGCGCGGCCGTCGCGGCCATCCGCTCGGCGATCGCGTCCGCTGCGGGCAGCTCCGGCGCCTAGGGGCCGCCCGAGATCTCAGCCCGCGGGCGGCGCGGTCGAGGCGCGCACGATCAGCTGCGAGCCGAGCGACACGACGTCCTCGATGGCGGTGCCGGACATCGCCTGCAGCAGGAGGTCGACCGCCAGCGCGCCGCTGCGCTCGATCGGCATGCGCACGGTGGTGAGCGCAGGGGTGACAGCGCCCGCGAGGTCGATGTCGTCGATGCCGACGATGCTGATGTCCGAGGGGCAGCGTCGGCCGAGCTGGAGCAGTCCGGCCTCGAGCCCGAGGGCCACGAGGTCGTTGTAGGCGACGACCGCTGTCGCGCCACTCGCCAGCGCCGGCGCGGCCGCGGCGCGACCGCCCTGGATCGAGGCGGCGTGATTGCTCAGGCCGGTCAGGCGGATGCCGTGGCGCTCGCACGCGCGGGCCACCGTGTCGGCGCGGCGCACGTCCGCCCATGACCCCCGCGGCCCTGCCGCGTAGGCGATATGCGTGTGCCCCAGGGCCGCGAGGTGTTCGATCGCCTGGGCGGGTCCGTGCTCGGTGTCCATCAGGACGCACGGGGCGCCGTCGATCTGCCGGTTGACCACGACGCACGGAGTGGCGCCGATCAGGTCCAGGACGTCGGCGTCGGGCAGACGCGGCGAGCAGAGCAGCATGCCGTCGAGCTTGCGCGCCTGTTCGATCTGCTCGCGCTCCCGGCGCAGATCCTCATCCGCGTCGAACAGCACGATGCGATGACGACCGTGCCACGCCTGACCCTGGATCGCCTTGAGGAGCGTGGCGTAGACCGGGTTGGAGACGTCCGGCACGACGACGCCGAAGGTGCGTGTCGCGGCGGCGGACTGCGTCGTCTCATAGCCGAGCTCATCCGCGGCCTCCAGCACGCGGCCGAGGGTGTGGGGGGCGAGACGATCCGGCTCTCCGAACGCACGCGAGGCGGTCGCGACGGACACCCCGGCACGCCGTGCCACCTCCGTCAGCGTCGCCGCCATGTCCACCTCGCTTCCGTCAGCAATCCTACGGTCGCCGACGGCTCTGCAAAAGGTTTGACAACTTTGTACAACTGATACACACTGGCTTTCACGACGATCATCGCCGATCACCTGCGAGGTGCGCGGCCCAGAGCGAAGGAGCGACCGCGTGAGCATCGAAGCACCGGTCCTGCGCCGCAGCACCCCGGCAACCGCGGCGCCGCTGGTCTCTCCGACCGGCGCGGGCATCCTGCACCTCGGTCTCGGGAGCTTCCACCGCGCGCATCAGGCGGTCTACACCGCCTCGGCGATGCAGGCCGGCGGCGGCGACTGGGGCATCATCGGCGTCGCGTCGCGCTCCCGTGCGATCGTCGACGGCCTCCACGCCCAGGATCTCCTCTACTCGGTGGCCACGATCGCCCCTGGCAGCACGTCGCTCACCATTCCCGGCGTCCACACCGACGCCTTCGTGGGAGCGGAGCAGCCGGATCGCGTGATCGCCGAGATCGCCGACCCCCGCATCCGGATCGTGACCCTCACCATCACGGAGAACGGGTACAGCTACTCCCCCGCGACACAGCGCCTCGACCTGGATGACGCCACGGTGCGCGCGGACCTCTCGGGTGGCGCCGCTCGCTCGACGATCGGCCAGCTCGCGCGGGGCCTCCAGGCGCGCGCCGCGGCGGGAGGCGCCCCCATCGCCGTGCTGAGCTGCGACAACCTCGCGTCCAACGGGGCGCACACCGAGAAGCTCGTGCGCGAGTTCCTGCAGGAGCTCCCGGGCTCCGAAGGCGCCGACGCGCTGGCCTTCCTCGACCGCGCGG
>NZ_JAPSJA010000407.1 GCF_031178525.1 Microbacterium sp. | reverse complement strand
TGGTTCCGCCTCGGATAGTTGTCGCACCCGCCGAAGCCGACCGAGGCAAGGAGAGCAGTGCGCACCATACTTCGCCGAGTGCTGGCGATGATCCCCACCCTGCTGGGCGTCGTCGTCTGCATCTTCGTGATCACCCGCGTGCTCCCGGGCGATCCCGCCCGCACGCTCGCCGGCGAGAACGCCGCCGACTCCGTCGTCGCCAAGCTGCGCGAGCAGATGGGGCTCGACCAGCCGATCCTGGTGCAGTTCTGGGATTACCTCACCGGGCTGTTCCGCGGCGATCTCGGCTACGCCTGGCACACCGGACGCCCGGTCGCCGAGGACTTCGCCACGCGCTTCCCCGCCACCGTCGAGCTCGGCCTCGCCGCGCTGCTGATCGGCATCCTGGTCGGCGTGCCGCTCGGCATCCTCGGCGCCACCCAGCGCGGGCGCTTCGCCGACCACGCTACGCGCGTGATCTCGCTGCTGGGGGCCTCGATGCCCCTGTTTTGGCTCGGACTCATCGTGATCTCGGTGTTCTACGGCAGCCTGGGCTGGGCGCCCGCACCGGTCGGCCGCATCGACGACTCGCTGAACCCGCCCACGCGCGTCACCGGGATGTACCTGATCGACAGCATCCTCACCGGCGACACCGCGGCCCTGCAGAGCTCACTGGCGCACCTCATCTGGCCGGCCATGGTGCTCTCGGTCGGTGCCGTCGCGATCATCTCGCGGATGACCCGCTCGTCGATGCTCGAGGTGCTTGGCCAGGACTACATCCGCACCGCCGCCGCGAAGGGCATGGGGCCGGCGCGCATCATCGGCGGTCACGCGCTGAAGAACGCGGCGCCCTCGATCGTGACGATCGTCGGCCTCGAGCTCGGACAGCTGCTCGGCGGCGCCGTGATCACCGAGACGATCTTCAGCTGGCCGGGCATCGGCGGCTACGTCGTCGAGTCCATCAACGCCACCGACTACGCGCCCGTGCAGGCCATGACACTGCTCGCCGCGATCATCTACCTGGTGGTGAACCTGCTCGTCGACCTGTCGCAGGGGATCTTCGACCCGAAGGTGCGCAATGTCTGAGACCACCACGCTCTCCGTCGCCCAGCAGAAGGCGCAGCCCGCCCGGCGCGGCCGGACCACCGCCTTGACGCTGCTGCTTCGCAACCCGTCGGCCATGGTCGGCGCCGGCATCATCCTGTTCTGGACCCTCGGCGGGCTCATCACCGCGGTCTGGTCGCCGTACCCGCCGAACATGACGGATGCCGGTCCCCTGCTCGCCCCGCCGTCGGCGGAGCACCTGTTCGGCACCGACAACTACGGTCGCGACCTGTTCTCCCGTGTGCTCGCCGGCGCTCGCGTGTCGCTGTGGACCGGCGTCATCGCGATCGCTGTGTCGCTCGTGATCGGCGTGCCGCTCGGAGCGATCGCGGGCTACTTCCGCGGCTCGGTCGGCATGGTGATCATGCGCGTGATGGACATGCTGCTCGCCTTCCCGTCGCTGCTGCTCGCGATGGCGCTCGCCGTCGCCCTCGGCCCCGGCCTCGCCAGCGCCATGATCGCGGTCGGCATCGTCGGCAT
>NZ_JAPSJA010000406.1 GCF_031178525.1 Microbacterium sp. | reverse complement strand
AGAAGGCGAAGACCAAGGAGCTCTGGCGCCTGCTCGTGGCGCTGAACATCCGTCATGTCGGCCCGGTCGCGGCGCGCGCGCTGGCGCAGTGGTTCGGATCGCTCGATGCCATCCGCGCGGCGTCCCGCGACGAGCTGGCAGCGGTCGAGGGTGTGGGCGGCATCATCGCCGACTCGCTGCTCGCGTGGTTCGAGGTCGACTGGCATCAGCAGATCGTGCAGCGCTGGGCCGATGCGGGCGTGCAGTGGGCGACGCCAGGCCACCCCGGTCCCGGCGCGGCCATCGTCGAGGGCGGGGTGCTGGACGGGCTCACCGTCGTCGCCACCGGGTCGCTGGAGGGCTACACGCGCGACGGCGCCCAGGAGGCGATCATCCGGGCAGGCGGAAAACCGGCGTCCAGCGTGTCCAAGAAGACCGACTTCGTCGCCGCCGGCCCGGGCGCAGGCTCGAAGCTCGCCAAGGCGGAGGAGCTCGGCATCCGCATCCTGGACGCGGCTCAGTTCCACATCCTCGTCACGGAGGGCCCTGACGCGCTGAGTTGAGGCTGCGGGGCCTCGCTCAGTTCTTGTGGCGCGGCTTGCGGAACGGCTTGTCGCCGCGGTCCGACCTCTCCGTGCGGTCATCTCTCGTGTGCGCGTCGCCGCCGTCGCGCCGTTCGTACCGGTCACCGGAGTCACGTCCCCCGTCACGAGGAGCGCGACGCGCGCCGGGACCGCGATCCGGCTTGATCTCGATCAGCCGTCCGGAGATCCGGGTGTCGCGGAGCTTCTCGAGCACCGCCCTGTCGAGGTTCGCCGGGAGCTCGACGATCGAGAAGTCCGGGCGGATGTTGATCGCCCCGAAGTCGTCGCGTCCGAGACCGCCCTCGTTGGCGAGTGCGCCGACGATCTGGCGCGGCTCGACCCGGTGCCGGCGGCCGACCTCGATGCGGTAGGCGGCGTAGTCGCCACGGCCGCGTCGCTCGGTGCGCGGCTCGCGCTGCTCGCGACCTGCCCGTTCGCGCGGCGGGCGGTTGTCGGCCTCGACGGTCTTCGAGAGCGGGTCGTCCGCGGGATCGAGCAGCAACGGCGTGTCGCCCTGAGCGACGATCGCGAGCGCCGCGGCCACGTCGGCCTCCGGCACGTCGTGATTGCGCACGTAGTGCGAGATCACGTCGCGGAACTTCTCCACCCGCGCCGAGTCGCCCAGCGCGGCGGTGATGGCGTCGTCGAAGCGGGCCAGGCGCGTGGTGTTCACGTCGTCAGTCGTCGGCAGCTGCATCTGCGTCGGCTGCTGCCTCGTCGCCTTCTCGATGTGCTTGAGCAGGTAGCGCTCGCGCGGGGTGATGAAGCTGATCGCATCACCGGTGCGCCCCGCTCGACCCGTGCGGCCGATGCGGTGCACGTACGACTCGGTGTCGGTCGGGATGTCGAAGTTGATGACGTGGCTGATCCGTTCCACATCGAGTCCGCGTGCCGCCACGTCGGTCGCGACCAGGATGTCGAGCTTTCCGGCCTTGAGCTGGTTGACGCTGCGCTCGCGCTGCACCTGCGGCACGTCGCCGTTGATCGCCGCGGCGGAGTATCCGC
>NZ_JAPSJA010000405.1 GCF_031178525.1 Microbacterium sp. | reverse complement strand
GGCACCGGCGAGCAGCCCGATCGGCTCCGACACGATCGGCGGCAGCTCGATGCCCGTCACCGCGACCAGCACGCCGAGCGCGGCGCCGATGATCATCGGATTGCGCAGCGTGCGCTGCACGGCGCGGGCGAGCCCGCGCCATCCGGCCGCTCCGCCGCTCGAGACCGTGTCGAGGGTCGCCAGCACGATCGGCGTGATCAGCAGGAGCTGGATCAGGATCACCGGCGCGGCGTACGCGCCGTTGCCGAGCAGGTAGGTGGAGATCGGGATGCCGATGTTGTTGCCGTTGACGTATCCCGCACCGAGCGCACCGACCACCACCTCCCCGAGCGACCGTTTCCAGACGAATCGCGCGATCAGGCCGTAGACGAGGAAGATCGCGCACGCGGCCAGCAGGGACACGGGCAGGAGCGCGGAGAAGAGCAGAGTGAGGTCCGCGTCCGACAGCACGGCGAACAGCAGGAACGGATTGAGCACGAAGAACGTCAGACGGCTCAGGACGTACCGGGCGTGCTCGCCGAGCAGGTCGATGCGCGCGACGATGAAGCCCGTGACGATCGCGAGCCCGACGACCGCGAATCCCGTCAGGACGCCGATCACGAGGCGATTCGTCTCATACGACCGGACGCACCTTCGGCTCGGGGATCGCCGGCGGCGTCGCGGCCGGCGAATGCGCGAGCCGGGCGAGGGCCTCGTCGATCGCGCGGTCGAGCTGCGGGTCGTCCTCGCGGAACAGCTGCGCCGGGTTGTGCACGATCTCGATGTCGGGATCGACGCCGTGGTTCTCCACGCCCCAGCCCTTTCCCTCCAGCCAGTACGCGTAGCGCGGCTGTGTGACCTTCGTGCCGTCGACGAGGTCGAAGCGACCGTCGATGCCGACCACACCGCCCCACGTGCGCACACCCACGACGGGTCCCACGCCGAGCGCCTGCGCGCGGGCGCCCACGATGTCGCCGTCGGATCCCGAGAACTCGTTGGCGACGAGCACGACGGGCCCGCGCGGCGCGCGATCCGGATCGGGCTGCAGGCGATCGAACTGCCGCGCCGCGGTCCAGGCGATCACGCGGGACGCCAGACGCTCGACCACCAGCTGGCTCGTGTGTCCGCCCCGGTTGTAGCGCACGTCCGCGATCACGGCCTCGGCCTCCGTCGCGACGCGCAGGTCGCGATGCAGCTGTGCCCAGCCGTAGCCCTGCATGTCGGGGACGTGCACGTAGCCGACGCGGCCGCCGCTGCGGGCGGCGACGTACGCGCGGCGCGAGCGCACCCAGTCCTGGTACCGCAGCACCTCCTCATCCGCGAGCGGCACGATCACCACCCGACGGTCGGGCTCTCCGGCGCGGCGCAGGGTGAGTTCGACGGGCTTGTCGGCCGCCCCGATGAGGTTCGCCGCGGGCCCCGCGACCGCGTCGACGGGTGCGCCGTCGACCGCGACGATCACATCGCCCTCACGCGCTCCCACGCCCGCCTGACGCAGGGGCGACCGCGCCTTCGGCTCGCTCGATTCCCCAGGCAGGATCCGGTCGATCCGCCAGCCGCCGTCAGCGGGGGAGAGGTCCGCACCGAGGAAGCCCAGCCGT
>NZ_JAPSJA010000404.1 GCF_031178525.1 Microbacterium sp. | reverse complement strand
CATGGGGCAGGATGGGACGACCCCCACAACGATCGAGGTATCTTCGTGCGTCTTCGCTCCGCAGCATTCCTGTCCGCCCTCGCGCTCAGTGCCGTCGCGCTCGCCGGCTGCTCGGGCGAGCCGACACCGGCGGAGACGACGCCCAGCGCCACCGCCGGCGCCACCGATCTGTGCGCCGCGGCACTGGCAAGCGGCGCGTCGTCGGAGGCCGTGACGGTCGAGGGGGAGCCGGGCGAGAAGCCGACCATCGCCCTGGACGGCGAGCTCGAGATCACCACGCCCGAGCGCACGGTCGTGAGCGAGGGAGACGGCGACCCGATCGAGCTCGGCCAGATCATCGACTACGGCCTGACGGTCTTCGACGCGAGCACGGGCGAGGAGTTGCAGAGCATCGGCTACGAGACGCCCGTCCTGCCGGAGGCGCTCGCCATGGACAGCGGCACGGCGCAGCTGTTCGGCTGCGCACCGGTCGGCTCGCGCATCGTCGCGACCGTGCCCGGGCAGGGTGAGCAGCAGCCGGCCACCGTGTACGTGATCGACCTGCTCGGCAACGACACTCCCACCGCCGCGTGGGGAGAGCCGCAGGAGCCCGTCGAGGGTCAGCCCACGGTCGAGCTGGCCGATGACGGCGAGCCCACCATCACGCTGCCCGACGCCGAGCCGCCGGCCGAGACCGAGGTCACGACGCTCAAGGCGGGCGACGGCGCCGAGGTGGCGTCGGGCGACAGCGTGCTCGTGCAGTACACCGGCGTGAAGTGGTCGGACGGGTCGGTGTTCGACTCCAGCTGGGAGCGCGGCGCCGCGGCCGCCATGTCCACCACGGGCGTGGTCGCCGGCTTCCAGAAGGCCCTCGAGGGTCAGAAGGTCGGCTCGCAGGTGCTCGTCACGATGCCGCCGGCCGACGGCTACGGCGCGGCGGCGGAGCATGAGCTCGCGGAGGAGACGCTGACCTTCGTGGTCGACATCCTCGCGTCGCAGTCCGTGCCGCAGCAGTAAGCCAGCGGCATGCGTCGGGTCGTCCTCCTCGGCTCCACCGGATCGATCGGCACCCAGGCGCTCGACGTGATCCGGGCCAACCCGGACCGCTTCGAGGTCGTCGGGCTGTCGGCAGGCTCCAACTCCGCGGCGATGGCGGCGCAGGCCGCCGAGTTCGGCGTCGAGCACACGGCGCTGGGCGCCGGCGAGGCCGAGCAGCTCGTGCGCGACGTGGACGCCGACGTCGTCGTCAACGGGATCACCGGATCCGTCGGGCTCGGTCCGACGCTCGCCGCGCTCGAGACCGGACGGACGCTCGCGCTCGCCAACAAGGAGTCGCTGATCGTCGGCGGCGACCTCGTGAAGCGTCTGGCCGCGCCGGGCCAGATCGTGCCCGTCGACTCCGAGCACTCCGCGATCGCGCAGGCGCTGCGTTCGGGGGCGCATCGCGAGGTGCGACGGCTCATCGTGACCGCGTCGGGCGGCCCGTTCCGCGGGCGCCGCCGCGAGCAGCTGGAGGGCGTCACGCCCGCAGAGGCGCTGAAGCACCCGAACTTCGCGATGGGCCGCGTCATCACGACGAATTCGGCGACGCTCGTGAACAAGGGC
>NZ_JAPSJA010000140.1 GCF_031178525.1 Microbacterium sp. | reverse complement strand
GAGGCGCGTACGAGGTACGCCGCGGTGAGCGTGACGAGCACGACCGAGCTCGCGTAGTGGAAGCCGACGATGAACGGGTTCAGCCCCGTGAGCACCGTGATGCCGCCCACGAGTCCCTGTGCGACGACGCCGATCAGCACGAGCCACGCGAGGACGAGCAGGTCGCGACGCGCGGGAGCGGTGCGGACCGTGACGACCGCCGCGACGATGACCGCCGCGAGCGCGACCGAGACGGCGACGACGAACGAGCGCGTGATCGCCAGGGCCAGGCCCGCGAGCACCACGCCGCCGAGCGCGAACCATCCCGTGCGGATCAGCTCGCGGCGCGCCCGCGCGTGCAGCAGCGTCAGCACGAGCACGGCGAGAGCGAGGATGCCGACGACGCCCGTCATCGTGCGGTTGCCGAACTCGATGAAGCCGTGGATGCCGAGCTCGGGCGTCGGGACCAGCGACTCGGGCGTGCACAGCGGCCACTCGGAGCAGCCGAGGCCCGACCCGGTCAGCCGCACGGCGCCGCCGGTGCCGATGATGATCACCTCGGCGAGGAACGACAGCCACGCGAAGACCGAGAGCAGTCGTCCTGGCCGCGCGGCGCGCGTCCCGGAAGTCGGGATCGACGGGGATGCGGTGGCGACGGACATGACGGTGAAGGCCTCCTGGCGGTACCCCGTGAGACAGGCCCCTGGTCGGCCCGGAGAGGGGCAGAGCCTGTAGAATCGGTGATGCTGCGGATGCGCGCGAGGAGTCTCGCCGCGCCGCTCCAAGTCTAGGCGCGAGTTCTTCGCGCCTCATGTGAAAGGCCCACCACAGAGCCCCGCTCCGGGGCCCTGGAGCGGCTGACACCGTCTGAGGCCTGATGAGGAGAGTGTGACGCCATGTCCGATGTGCTGATCGACCGTCCCGAGCTCGAGGGTCTGGGGGTGTACGAGTTCGGCTGGCACGACGCGGATGCCGCGGGTGCGAGCGCCAAGCGCGGCCTCAGCGAGGCCGTCGTGCGCGACATCTCGGCCCTCAAGAGCGAGCCCGAGTGGATGCTCAAGACCCGCCTGAAGGGGCTCGACCTGTTCGGCAAGAAGCCGATGCCGACGTGGGGCGCCGACCTCAGCGACATCGACTTCGAGAACATCAAGTACTTCGTGCGCTCGACGGAGAAGCAGGCGCAGTCCTGGGAGGACCTGCCCGAGGACATCCGCAACACGTACGAGAAGCTCGGCATCCCGGAGGCGGAGCGCCAGCGCCTCGTCGCCGGCGTCGCCGCGCAGTACGAGTCGGAGGTCGTCTACCACCAGATCCGCGAGGACCTGGAGGCGCAGGGCGTCATCTTCATGGACACCGACACGGCCCTGCGCGAGCACCCCGAGTTCTTCGAGGAGTACTTCGGCACGGTCATCCCGGCGGGCGACAACAAGTTCGCGGCCCTCAACACGGCCGTCTGGTCGGGAGGCTCGTTCGTCTACGTCCCGAAGGGCGTGCACGTCGAGATCCCGCTGCAGGCCTACTTCCGCATCAACACCGAGAACATGGGTCAGTTCGAGCGCACGCTGATCATTGCGGACGAGGACTCGTACGTGCACTACATCGAGGGCTGCACGGCCCCGATCTACAAGAGCGACTCGCTGCACTCGGCCGTCGTCGAGATCATCGTGAAGAAGAACGCGCGCGTGCGCTACACGACGATCCAGAACTGGTCGAACAACGTCTACAACCTGGTCACCAAGCGCGCCGTGGCGCACGAGGGCGCAACCATGGAGTGGATCGACGGCAACATCGGCTCGAAGGTCACGATGAAGTACCCGTCGATCTTCCTGATGGGCGAGCACGCCAAGGGCGAGACGCTCTCGGTCGCATTCGCGGGCCCCGGCCAGCACCAGGACGCCGGCGCCAAGATGATCCACATGGCGCCGTACACGCAGTCGTCGATCGTGTCGAAGTCCATCGCGCGCGGCGGCGGTCGCGCGGGCTACCGCGGCGAGGTGCGCGTGGACGCGAACGCGCACCACTCGGCCAACACGGTGCGCTGCGACGCGCTGCTCGTCGACACGATCTCGCGCTCCGACACCTACCCGGCCATCGACATCCGCGTCGACGACGTGCAGCTCGGTCACGAGGCGACGGTCTCGAAGGTCAGCGAGGAGCAGCTGTTCTACCTCATGTCGCGCGGTCTGCCGGAGGACGAGGCGATGGCCATGATCGTGCGCGGCTTCATCGAGCCCATCGCGCGTGAGCTGCCCATGGAGTACGCCCTCGAGCTGAACAAGCTCATCGAGATGGGCATGGAAGGATCGGTCGGCTGATATGACGATGTCGACGACGGCGCAGCAGGCGCCTGAGGACACGCACGCCCACGTGGACCCGGCGGCGCAGGTCGCGGACACCAGCGCGCGCGTCACCGGGGTGCCGGTGCAGACCCGCTCGGAGCGCCTGCGATCGTTCGAACCCGCCGACTTCGGCGTGCCGACCGGCCGCGAGGTCAACTGGAAGCACGCGCCGGTCGCGCGCCTCAAGCCGCTGTTCGCGGCGGCCGAGGCGAACGACGGCGTGACGGTCGAGGTCACGGCGGGTGCCGAGTTCGTGGCCGCGCCGCTCAAGGCCGGCGAAGCGCCGCGCGGCGAGTACTTCGTGCCGGAGGACCTGCCCGCCGCCATCGCCTGGCACGGCGCGACCGAGGCGCTTCACGTCCGCGTGCCGCGCGAGGCCGAGATCGCCGAGCCGATCGTCGTCCAGATCACCGGTCAGGGCGCCGACCGGCGCGCGGACGGCCACCTCGTGATCGAGGCGCTCGAGCACAGCAAGGCGACCGTCGTGCTGCGCCACAGCGGTGCCGCCCAGTACGCGCAGAACGTCGAGATCATCGCGCGCGACGGATCGGCCCTGACGGTCGTGAGCGTGCAGCAGTGGAACGACGACGCGATCCACGCCGCGGCGCATCAGACGCGCGTCGACCGCGACGCGTCGGTGCGCCACGTCGTGGTGAGCTTCGGCGGCGGAGTGGTCCGCGTGAACCCGAATCTCGAGCTCGCGGGCGCGGGTTCCCACGGCGAGATGTTCGGCCTCGCATTCAGCGACTCGGGCCAGCACCTCGAGAGCCAGGTGTACCTGCACCACAAGGGGCCCGAGACCACGGGCGACGTCCTCTACAAGGGCGCGCTGCAGGGCGAGAGCGCGCGCACGGTCTGGATCGGCGACGTCCTCATCGGGCCCGATGCGACCGGCACCGATTCGTACGAGGCGAACCGCAACCTCGTGCTCACGAACGGCGCGCGCGCCGACTCGATCCCGAACCTCGAGATCCAGACGGGCGACATCAAGGGCGCGGGACACGCATCCGCGACCGGTCGCTTCGACGACGAGCAGCTGTTCTACCTGCAGGCTCGCGGCATCAGCGAGGGCGAGGCGCGCCGCCTCGTCGTGCTCGGCTTCCTGTCCGAGACCGTGCAGAAGATCGGCATCCCCTCGCTCGAGGAGGAGCTCACCGCGCTCATCGAGAAGGAGCTCGCCGAGGGAGCGGGTCCGATCGGAGCCGGCGCGTGAGCGCCGCGCGCGTCTGCGCACTGAGCGATCTCGAGCAGGACACCCCGCTCAAGGTCGAGGTCGACGGCGTCGCGATCGCCGTCGTGCTCGACTCCGCCGGAGAGGTGCACGCGATCGGCGACACCTGCACGCACGGCGACATCTCCCTGTCTGAGGGCTTCGTCGAGGGCGAGACGCTCGAATGCTGGGCCCACGGCTCGGCGTTCTCGCTGCGCACCGGCAAGCCCCTCAACCTCCCCGCTTACGAGCCCGTCCCCGTATTCGCCGTCCAGATCGACGGCGACGACGTGCTTATCGACCCCACCCTGAAGAAGGAAGTCTGAAATGTCCGTTCTCGAGATCCGCGACCTGCACGTCACGGTCGAAACCGACGAAGGCATCATCCCGATCCTGAACGGGGTGAACCTCACGGTGCGCTCCGGTGAGACGCACGCCATCATGGGCCCCAACGGCTCGGGCAAGTCGACGCTCGCCTCGACGATCGCCGGCCACCCGAAGTACACCGTCACGAGCGGCACGATCACGTTCGACGGCGAGGACGTCCTCGAGATGGCCGTCGACGAGCGCGCCCGCGCCGGCCTGTTCCTCGCGATGCAGTACCCGGTCGAGATCCCGGGCGTCACCGTGACGAACTTCCTCCGCACCGCCAAGACCGCGATCGACGGCGAGGCTCCCTCGCTGCGCACGTGGACCAAGGAGGTCAAGGAGGGCATGAAGAACCTGCGCATGGACAGCAAGTTCGCCCAGCGCAACGTCAACGAGGGCTTCTCGGGCGGCGAGAAGAAGCGCCACGAGATCCTTCAGCTCGAGCTGCTGAAGCCGAAGCTCGCCGTGCTCGACGAGACCGACTCGGGTCTGGACGTCGACGCGCTGAAGATCGTGTCGGAGGGCGTGAACCGCGCGAAGGAGGGCACCGGTCTCGGCGTCCTGCTGATCACGCACTACACCCGGATCCTGCGCTACATCAAGCCGGACTTCGTGCACGTCATGGTGGGCGGCCGGATCGCCGAGGAAGGCGGCCCCGAGCTCGCGGAGCGTCTCGAGAACGAGGGCTACGCGGCGTACCTGCCCGCCGACGCCCCGCTCGAGGCGTAGGATCACGGCCATGAGCGCGACCCTCACACCCGAGAAGTACGACGAGGTCACCGAGGCCCTCAAGGACGTGATGGACCCTGAACTCGGGGTCAACGTCGTCGACCTCGGTCTCATCTACGACCTCGCGTGGGACGAGGAGAACGACGCCCTCATCATCCACATGACGCTCACGAGCGCCGGGTGCCCGCTGACCGACGTGCTCGAGGAGCAGACGGCGCAGGCGCTGGACGACGTGGTGGAGCGATTCCGCATCAACTGGGTCTGGATGCCGCCGTGGGGTCCGGAGCGGATCACGGACGACGGCCGCGACATGATGCGCGCGCTCGGCTTCGCGATCTGAATCGCACGCGTGAGAGAGGCCCGGGGGAGACCCCGGGCCTCTCGTCGTGACGGCCGGCGTTAGGCTCGATGGAGTGAGCATCACCCCGTTGGACGCCCTGCCCCTTGAACGACTCCGGCAGCGGAGCAGCGCGAAGTGGCGGACGTATCCCGAGGACGTGCTCCCGCTGTTCGTCGCCGAGGCGGACTTCCCGCTCGCGCCCCCGATTTCGGCGGCGCTGCACGCGGCGGTCGACCGCGGCGACACCGGCTATGTCGCCCCGCGCAACCGCGTCGCGGGGGCGTTCGCCGGATTCGCCGAGCGTCGGTACGGGTGGACGATCGATCCGTCCAGACTGCGCACGACGTGCGACGTGATGATGGGCATCTCCGAGCTGCTGCGGGCGCTCACCGAGCCGGGCGATCGCGTCGTCGTCACGCCGCCCGTTTATCCGCCCTTCTTCGCGGTCAACGAGCACGAGTCCCGCACCGTGGCCGAGCGCGTGCCGCTGATCGCCGGGGAACACGGATGGCGCCTCGACCTGGAGGGAATCGACGCCGCGTTCGCCCGGGGCGCGAAGGCGATGCTGCTGTGCAACCCGCACAACCCGACAGGCACTGTCCACTCGCGCGAGACGCTCGCGGAGCTGGCCCGGATCGCCCAGCGCCACGGCGCCTGGATCATCAGCGATGAGATCCACGCGCCCATGACGATGCCGGGCGTGACGTTCACACCTTTCCTGAATGCGGCGCCCGAGGCGGCGGAGATCGGCTTCGCGCTCACGAGCGCGAGCAAGGCGTTCAACCTCGCGGGCCTGAAGTGCGCGCTCATCCTCACGGCGTCGGAGGAGCCGGCCCGCATCGTGCGCTCCCTGCCGCACGAGGTCGAGTGGCGCACCTCCCTGTTCGGCCTCATCGCCACGATCGCCGCGTTCGACGACGGCGACGTGTGGCTCGATGCCCTGATCGCGCGCCTCGACCTGAACCGCCGCCTCCTGCACGAGCTGCTCGCCGAGCATGTGCCGGGCGCACGCTACCTGCCGGGCGAGGCCGGCTACCTCGGCTGGGTCGATCTCTCGGCGCTCGGATGGGGCGACGATCCGGCGGTGAAGATCCGTCGCGAGGCGCGCGTCGCGCTGCACCTCGGGCCCCTGTTCGGCGAGGAGGGCCGCGGGCACGTGCGAATCAACTACGGCACGGGGCCCGAGATCCTCACCGAGGCCGTGACGCGCATCGGCGCGCTCGTCGGATCCGACCCGCGCACGCCCGGCGAGTCGAAGTGACCGATCCGCTGAGCGCCGATCCGCGCGGCTTCACGGGGCCCGTGCCGACCGTCCCGCCGGCGGAGCCCGGCGTCGCGTCGCTGTGGGATCCGCGCGTCGTGTGGGTGACGGCCGGATCCGTGTCGCTGATCTTCCTTTCCGCGCTCACGTCGCTTGCGCTGACCACCGTCATGCCGATCGTGAGCGCCGACCTGTCGGGCGACGCGCTCTACGCGCTGGCGTTCTCGGGCACCCTGGCCACCGGCGTGATCGGCATGGTCGCCTCCGGAGCATGGTCGGATCGCGCGGGCCCGGTCGCGCCGCTGACGACCGCTGTGCTCCTGTTCGTCGCGGGTCTCGCCCTCGACG
>NZ_JAPSJA010000403.1 GCF_031178525.1 Microbacterium sp. | reverse complement strand
ACGGTCGAGCGTCCCGAACCGGTGGGCGATTACAAGGTCGTGGACGGGCGGTACATCCAGGGTCTCGTCGGGCGGCTCGTCGAGCTGTTCACCGACGGCGTGCCGACCGTCGCGATGTCGCTCTACCTCAGCCCGCACACGACCGCCGTCACCGACGCGGTGGAGGTCGCGCGCAGAACGGGCCTGCCGGTCAACGTCGTCACGATCGCGGAGGCCGTCGGGTCGGACGTCACGAACGTCGTGCGCCAGTGCGTCACGGACGGGCGCTTCGGTGCCGCGGCGCACGTGCTCGAGTCGTACCTCGCGAGCGACGTGTGCGTCGCGGTGTCGCAGTACACGAAGGACCTGATTGTCGAGGAGGCCGCGCTGCTCGACGCGACGCACGGCACCCGCTACGCCGAGCGCTGCGCCGAGAAGATCGCGATCTCGTATCCCGCGATCGACGCTTCGCTGTTCCTCGACCTCCACCCGGTCGACATCGACCGGCACCTGCAGGCGCGCGGGCTCGAGCGCGACGGGTATGTGTTCTACCTGTCCCGCCTCGCGCGCGCCAAGGGCGTCGAAGATCTGATCGCGGGTTTCGCGGCGTCCGAGGCCGCCGCGGACAGGCAGCTGATCATCGCCGGCCGAGGCCCGGAGGAGCAGGAGCTGCGCGCCATCGCGGCGGCCTCGCCCGCCGCCGAGCGCATCCGGTTCCTGACCGACGTCGACGACGCCGAGAAGCCGTTCCTGTTCGCGGGTGCCGCAGCGTACGTCCTGCCGACCAAGCCGCGCCCCGAGTTCATCGAGACGTTCGGCATCGCGCTGGCGGAGAAGGCGCTGTCCGGCGGCGGGCCCGCGATCACGACGCTCACGGGCGGCGTGGGCGAGGCCGTCGGAGACACCGCACTGATCATCGACGTGGATGCGCCGGAGCAGATCGCCGCGAGCATCGACCGTGCGCTCGCGATGGACCGCGCCGAGCGCGCCGAGTGGGAGGAGCGCGCGCGCGAGCACGCGCTCCAGTTCGACCGCATGACGGTGTTCGATCGCCTCTTCGCCCGCGTCTCGACGATCGACCGCGTCTTCGCGTGACCGGCTGGAGCGGATCCGTCAAGCCCGGACCCGGAGGGCGGATCCCCTCATAGGGTGGAGAGCATGACCGTACCCTCCATCACGCTCAACTCCGGTTTCGAGATCCCGCAGCTCGGCTTCGGCGTCTTCCTGGTGCCGCCGGCCGAGGCCGAGAAGGCCGTCAGCGAGGCGCTCGAGGCGGGCTACCGCCACATCGACACCGCCGCCATCTACAAGAACGAGGAGGGCGTGGGCGCCGCGATCGCCAAGAGCGGCATCCCGCGCGACGAGCTGTTCATCACGACGAAGCTCTGGAACGACCGCCAGGCGGGCGACGAGCCCAAGGCCGCGATCGCCGAGAGCCTCGACAAGCTCGGCCTCGACTACGTGGACCTGTACCTGACGCATTGGCCGGCGCCGGCGAACGGCAACTACGTCAACGCCTGGCAGAAGCTCATCGAGATCCGCGACGCGGGGCAGGCCAAGAGCATCGGCGTCTCGAACCACCTCGTCGAGCACCTCGAGCGCATCGTC
>NZ_JAPSJA010000402.1 GCF_031178525.1 Microbacterium sp. | reverse complement strand
GCGCCTGACGCCGGGCGACAGCACGCACGAACCCTCGCACTGCGACGAAGCATCGGAGGACCCGGATGACAACCCGAACCGCCATCGTGACCGGCGCCGCGCGCGGCATCGGAGCCGCCACCGCACGCCGCCTCGCCGCCGACGGCGCGGCCGTGGCGGTACTCGATCGCCTGGAGGAGCAGGCTCGTGACACGGCCCAGGCCATCGTGGTCGACGGTGGGCGCGCGATCGCGGTCGGCGTGGACGTGACAGACGAGAGCGCGGTGGCCGCCGCGGTCGAGCGCGTCGCGGCCGACCTCGGGGCGCCGACCATCCTCGTCAACAATGCGGGCATCCTGCGCGACAACCTGCTGTTCAAGATGTCGCTCGACGATTGGGACGCCGTCATGGATGTGCACCTGCGCGGTGCGTTCCTCATGACGCGCGCGGCGCAGGCGCACATGGTCGAGGCCGGATGGGGTCGCATCGTGAACCTGTCCTCCATCTCGGCGCTCGGCAACCGCGGTCAGGTCAACTACGCCGCCGCGAAGGCCGGGATCCAGGGCTTCACGAAGTCGCTCGCGATCGAGCTGGGGAAGTTCGGGATCACCGCGAACGCCGTCGCTCCGGGGTTCGTCGTGACCGAGATGACGAAGCAGACCGCCGAGCGCATGGGCATCTCGTTCGAGGAGTTCCTCGAGGGTGTGGCGTCGCAGACGCCCGTGCCGCGGGCAGGGCAGCCCGACGACATCGCGCACGCCGTGTCGTTCTTCTGCTCCGAGGGCGCGGGCTACGTATCGGGCCAGGTGCTGTACGTGGCAGGAGGGCCGCGGGCCTGAGCGTGCTTCGGACCGACGGCTGATCAGATGGCGCCGGCCGCGCGCAGCTCCTCGAGCACGCGCTCGGCGTAGATGCGGTGGCCTTCGGGGGTCAGATGCAGGCGGTCGGCGCGGAAAGGCAGGTCCCAGTCGAGCGCGGAGATGTAGCGTGCGCCGTGCGCGGAGGCCGCGCTCTCGAGCACGGCGTCGACCTCGCGCTCGTCCTCGCGCGCGGGCGCATCCACCGGGCCGATCACGACCACGTGCGCGACGTCGCCGGCGGCGTTCAGCACCCGCTCGGCGGCGTTCGCGAGGCTCTGCCGGTGCGCCTCGACGTCGTTCAGGCCGCCCTGGATGACGAGCGCGCCGTCGGTCTCCGTGGCGGCGACGGCGCGGTCGATCCGCTCGGTGAACGCGTGGGGTCCGCAGGCGCCGCTGTTC
The DNA here is from genome assembly GCF_031178525.1 of Microbacterium sp. GTDB lineage: Bacteria > Actinomycetota > Actinomycetes > Actinomycetales > Microbacteriaceae > Microbacterium. The sequence goes on along the minus strand of NZ_JAPSJA010000402.1, from coordinate 355 downwards.
ACGAAGCCCGTGAACGGGACGGCGTCGAGCGTGACGGTGAGCTCGGCGTCGAGCCGCGTGAGCGCATCGGTCCAGCGCTGTCCGCGCACACGCAGGGTGTCGCCCGCCGAGTACGAGTCGCCCAGCACGGTAATGCCGCGGGTCCCGTCGCCGAGCCTCTCGATCTCGCCGTAGCGCTCCTGATAGGCGCGGATGTCGTCGCATCCGGGCGGCTCCGCCTGCGCACGGGCGAGGGCGACCATCGTGGCACCGCCCGCCACGAGGGCGGAGACGATCACGGCTGCCATCACGATCCGACGAGTGCGCATCCGTCCATCCTGTCGACAGGCGCCTGCCCGGACGCTGAGTCCCGGGT